>JANYHP010000586.1 GCA_025359005.1 Hyphomicrobiaceae bacterium
GCGCCGAGACGCGCGCGCAAGTCGACGAATTCTACAAGGCCGCAATGGCTGCGGGCGCGCACAGGATCTCGATGCCGATCTCGGTGAGCGTTGCGCACAACATGGCGAACATTCGCAAGACGCATGAGCAATCGATCGACGAATTGCGCCGCATTGCCGAGATGCGCGACAGCCGCCCGGCGGGGCAGAGGCCGAAGATCGAGATTGGATTGTCGACGGCATTCGGCTGCTCGATTGCTGGCGCGGTGCCGGACGGGGATGTGCTGGTGCTGGCGGAAAAGTGCCTGAATGCAGGCGCGGATCATGTGACGCCGTGTGACACGATCGGGATCGGCAATCCGGCGCAGGTGAAGCGGCTGTATGCTGCGATGTTCAAGGCGGTGGGCCGGGACAAGATCGGCGGATCGCATTTCCACGATACGCGGGGCCAGGGGATGGCCAACGTGCTGGCGGCGCTGGACGCAGGCGTGACCAGCTTCGATGCGTCGCTGGCGGGCTTGGGCGGGTGTCCGTTTGCGCCGGGGGCATCGGGCAATGTGTGCACCGAGGACATGGTGTGGATGATGGAGGAGATGGGCCTTTCGACGGGGATCGACCTGGAGACGCTGCTGGCGTGCCGGCGGATCCTGGTCGAGGGGCTGCCGGGCGAGAAGCTGGCGGGGCATCTCGCCGAAGTTGGCCTGGCGCGGACGCAAGGCGGTGGGCGCGTGGCAGAGGCGCGGTGAAGGGGTGGACTGCGAGCGGGAACGGACCTGGCTCGCATCGGAGTTTGGGATGTTGGGTTACGCTGCGAAGGGCAGCTAACCCAACCTCCATATCGAACCCGTGTCGATCAGCCGCCGCAGGTGGTGGTGTTGACGGGGAGGAAGGCGTCGGCGGCCGGGATGGTGCGGATGGGCTTGTAATAGTCCCAGGGCGCCTTCTGATCGGCGGCGGTTTTGACGCGATAGACGTCGAGATCGAAAAGAACGCGGCCGTCGGAACGAACGCGGGCGGTGCGGCCGAAATACTCGGCGGGCATATCGCGCATTTTTTTGCCGACGGCGACCGCTTCGTCGGTGCCGGCGGCCTGGACGCCCTTCAGATAGTGGGTGACGGCTGCGTAGATGGCGGCCTGGTTCTTGGTGGGCATAGCCTTGCGGGCTTCGAAAAAGCGTTTGGCGAAGGCGCGGGCGGCGTCGTTCTGATCCCAGTAAAAGCTAGAGGTCACGACGAGATTCTTGGCGACGTCGAGGCCGAGGGCGTGGATGTCGGTGAGGTAGACGAGGAAGGCGACCAGGGATTGGGAACTGTCGGCGCCGATGGCGAATTCCTTGGATTGCTTGATGATGTTGACGAGATCGCCGCCGACACTGGCGAGCCCGATGATGTTGGCCTTGGAGGCCTGGGCCTGGAGCAGCAGCGAGCTGTAGTCGGTGGCGCCGACGGGGTGGCGCACGGTGCCGGTGATGGTGCCGCCGCCAGCAATGACCACATCGCTGGCTTCTTTCACGAGGGCGGCACCGAAGGCGATGTCGACGGCGATGAACTGCCAGGACTTGGCGCCTGTGGCGACCAGCTCACGGGCGGTGCCGGCGGCGAGGGCGTGGGTGTCGTCGGCCCAGTGGACGCTTTGAGGCGCGCAGGCCTTGGTGGTGAAGTCGGAGGTGGCGGCGGCGGTGATCAGCACGGTTTTGTTGGATTGGCGGGCGACGGCCTGGACGGCGAAGGCCACCGGCGTCACGGGAAGATCGACCACGGCTGCGACGCCCTCGGTATCGAACCAGCGGCGGGCGAGGGTGGAGGCAACATCGGGCTTGTTGAGCGTATCGCCGGCGACGATCTCGATCTTGCGGCCGCCGACAGTGCCACCGAAATCGGCGGCGGCCATCTGGGCGGCCAGCACGGAGCCGGGGCCGCCGCTGTCGGCATAGGGGCCGGACAGGTCGGACAGGACGCCGATCTTGAGCGGCGGGGCTGTCTGCGCGAGCGCGACGGCGGCAAGCGCCGTGGCAAGAATGCCAGCCGCCATGCCCGTTCGCAGTGTGCTGGTCCAGATTGTCATTGCGTCCTCCCGGTTGGTTTTGGATGATGATTTGGCAAAGCCGTCGGAAACGCAAGTGAATGTCGCGGCGGCGAAAATCGCGCTCACGGCACGAATGTTTGCGATTTCTTCAGTCAATGATGTGTGTGCTAGTGTTCCGGCGCCGACATTTGCTTGCCGTTGCGGCGGGCTCGAGAGCAAATGTCGGCACCAAAAGGAACACTAGCAAGCTCATGTTTCTAGTGTAGCTTTTGCATCTGACGTTTGCTTGCGAGCCAAGCCGCGGGCGGGGACCAAACGTCAGATGCGCTACACTAGAGCGCTTTCCACTTGGTTTGGATCGAGGAAAGCACTCTAGCCCTTTGTTTATCGCATTTTCTGCACCAAACCGGTGTCCACTTTGGTGGAAAATGCTCTA
>JANYHP010000593.1 GCA_025359005.1 Hyphomicrobiaceae bacterium
TGAACACGTCGATGACCATCAACGCCACCGGTGCCTGGCTGCTCGCCCTCTACGTCGCGACCGCAGATGCCACCAACGCCCCACGCACTCAACTGACCGGCACGATCCAGAACGACATCATCAAGGAATACTTGTCGCGCGGCACTTACATATTTCCGCCCGCGCCGTCGCTCAAGCTGATCAAGGACACCATCGTCTTCTCCGGCCAGGAACTGCCGCGCTGGAACCCGACCAACGTCTGCTCTTACCACCTGCAGGAAGCCGGCGCGACGCCGGTGCAGGAACTGGCCTACGCACTCGCCACCGCGATTGCCGTGCTCGACACAGTGAAGGCCTCGGGCGAAGTAGCCCCCGACGCGTTCGGTGCCATGTACGGCCGCATTTCGTTTTTCGTGAACGCCGGCCTGCGCTTCGTCACCGAGATCTGCAAGATGCGCGCGTTCACCGAACTCTGGGAGGAGATCGGCCGCACCCGCTATGGCGTGACGGACGCGAAGAACCTGCTGTTCCGCTATGGCGTGCAAGTCAACTCGCTGGGTCTCACCGAACAGCAGCCGGAAAACAACGTCTCCCGCATTCTGTTGGAAATGCTGGCGGTCACGCTGTCCAAGCGCGCCCGCGCCCGCGCCGTGCAGTTGCCAGCCTGGAACGAAGCCCTCGGCCTGCCGCGCCCTTGGGATCAACAGTGGTCGCTGCGCATGCAGCAGATCCTCGCCTATGAAACCGACCTGCTCGAATACGGCGATATCTTCGACGGCTCGCCGGTGATCGACGCCAAGGTCGCGGCGCTGAAAGACGAAGCGCGCACCGAGCTGGCGACGATCGACCGGCTGGGCGGCGCGGTCGCCGCCATCGACTACATGAAGCGGCGTCTGGTCGAGAGCAATGCAGCCCGCCTGCGCCGCATCGAAAGCGGCGAACAGGTGGTCATCGGCGTCAACAAGTTTACCGAGACGGCACACTCGCCACTCGCCACCGGCACGGCGGCCATCGAGGTCGTCGACCCGGCCGTCGAGGCCGAACAGATCGCGCGCCTGCAAGCGTGGCGCACACAACGTGACGGCAAGGCGACGCAGAAGGCGCTTGCAGAACTCTCATCTGCCGCCAAGGACGGCGCCAACGTCATGCCCGCGTCCATCGCCTGCGCGACGGCGGGCGTCACCACCGGCGAATGGAGCGCCGCGCTGCGTGCCGTCTACGGCGAATATCGCGCGCCCACCGGCGTCGGCGGCGGCAGCGGTGCGGCCTTGGGCGCCAACACCCAGATCGCCGCCATCCGCGCGTCTGTCGAGGCGGTCTCGCGCGACCTCGGACGTCGTGTGAAATTCCTCGTCGGCAAGCCTGGCCTCGATGGCCACTCCAACGGTGCCGAGCAGATCGCGGTCCGCGCGCGTGATTGCGGCATGGACGTCGTCTATGAAGGCATTCGTCTGACGCCGTCGCAGATCGCGCGCGCCGCCGTCGACGAAGACGTGCATGTGGTCGGCCTGTCGATCCTGTCCGGCAGTCATGTGCCGCTGGTGCGTGATGTGCTGGCTCGCATGCGCAGCGATGGCGCCGGCCACATCCCGCTCGTCGTCGGCGGCATCATCCCGCCTGAAGACGCTGCACTTTTGAAGGCAGCCGGCGTCGCTGCTGTGTTCACACCCAAGGACTTCGACCTCGACGCCATCATGGCCGAAATCGTCAAACTCGCCGCAAGCCACGCCAAAGCCGCCTGACGCGAGTCACCAGCACCTGCAGCGCTTGACGTAGGTTGGGTTAGCGTCGGCCACGATGCACGCGCTTGAACGCCGCGGTCTCTTCCGCGCGTAACCCAACATCGCGCACGCAACGCCGACACAGTCGCCTCGCGCGCAAACCGCTGTTGGGTTACGCTGCTGAGCAGCAGCTAACCCAACCGACGCGACAGCCCGGCACATGCGCGCCCGCGCCACCTCAATGCAATCGCGCCGCAGCCGACGAGGCGACTCCCACGCTGTCGCCCGTCTTGACCGCCACGCCGTTGAGCACCAACGCACCGTCCTTCACGGTGATCGTCGCCGTCTCGCCGTCCTTCAGCGTGCCTGACAGGATCTGCTCGGCGAGCGGGTCCTGCACCATCTTCTGGATGACGCGCTTCAACGGCCGCGCGCCATAGGCCGGGTCGTAGCCGCGATTGGCCAGCCACGTGCGTGCCGCGTCATCCAGCTCCAGCGTGATCTTACGATCGGCCAGCAACGTGCGCAGGCGCGCCAATTGCACATCGACGATGGCCGCCATCTGCTCGCGTTTCAGGCGATGGAACACGATCGTATCATCGAGCCGGTTGAGGAACTCCGGCCGGAACTTGGTCTTCAGGTCCGCCATCACCAGCGCCTTCGCCTCGTTGAAGCTCGTGTCGTCGGTCGCCGCCACTAGATACTCCGAGCCGATATTCGACGTCAGAATGATCAGCGTGTTCTTGAAGTCGACGGTGCGGCCTTGGCCGTCGGTCAGGCGCCCGTCGTCGAGCACCTGCAGCAGCACGTTGAACACGTCCGGGTGCGCCTTTTCGATCTCGTCGAACAGGATCACCTGATAGGGCCGGCGGCGGACCGCTTCGGTCAGCGCACCGCCCTCGTCGTAACCCACGTATCCCGGCGGCGCGCCGATCAGCCGGGCCACCGAGTGCTTCTCCATGTACTCGCTCATGTCCATGCGGACCATGGCGCTGTCGTCGTCGAACAGGTACTGCGCCAGCGCCTTCGTCAGCTCCGTCTTGCCGACGCCGGTGGGGCCGAGGAACAGGAACGAGCCGAGCGGGCGGTTGGGGTCTTGCAGGCCGGCGCGCGCGCGGCGTACGGCGGTGGCGACGGCGACAACCG
>JANYHP010000650.1 GCA_025359005.1 Hyphomicrobiaceae bacterium
CAAGTGCCCACTTCGGGCGTATTGCACCGGGACGAGCGAGGTCTCAGCGTTGGTCAACGTGTCCGGCACTCGGCGCAATACGGCCGAAGTGGCCTATTGCGCCCTACAACCGAGGCTTCCTCCGGCCACAGTGAGAACTGCGGTTCCTCGGGCACTACGGCAATGCGGCTGCCCAATTCCACGCATCAGTGCACTGTTGTCGTCCCTGGGTGCCACTCGGGCGGCACCATCCCGGTCTCCACGCTCTCCACGCCGCCGACGTGATAGCCTTCCACGGTCCGCCGCAGCAGTTCCTGCAGTGCCAGCGGCTCCCCGCTGGCCAGCGCTTGGGTCAGCAGCTCGAGTTCCGGCTCCAGATGCTCGAGGCTCAGGTAGGGCTCCTGACTGCGCTGGATGCGCGGATGCTCTGTTCCCGCCGTATTGGCCCCGATCAGCAATTCCTCGGCCAGCTTCTCGCCCGGCCGCAAGCCGACGTACTTGATCTCGATATCGCCGTTCGGATTGGCCTCATCGCGTACTTCGCGGCCCATCAGCCGGACCATCGAGCGGGCGAGATCGTCGATTTTTACCGGCTCGCCCATGTCCAGCACGAACACCTCGCCGCCCGTCGCCATAGCACCGGCCTGGATCACCAGCGTTGCCGCTTCCGGGATCGACATGAAATAGCGGATCATGCCTTTGTGGGTCACCGTCACCGGCCCGCCGCGCTCGATCTGGCGGCGAAACAGGCGCACCACCGAGCCGGAACTGTCCAGCACGTTGCCGAACCGCACCATGGTAAAGATCGTGCCCTGCCCGGGTTCGTCGGCTTTGGCCTGCAGAACCATTTCCGCCAGCCGCTTGCTGGCCCCCATCAGGCTCGACGGGCGCACGGCCTTGTCGGTCGAGATCAGCACCAGCCGTTCCGCGCCCGCGCGCTCTGCGGCTTCCGCGATCGTCAGAGTGCCAAACGTATTGTTGCGGAAACCGACCACCGCGTTCGCCTCCACGATCGGCACGTGCTTGAACGCGGCTGCGTGATAAATCGTATGCACGGCGTTGCCAGAAATCGTGCGCGCCACCAGGTCGGCGTCCAGCACCGAGCCGAGGACTGCCACCACAGCCGGCTTGTCCGCGCCGCCAGCAGACAGCAGCAGGCGCACCTCGCTTTCGATTTCGTAGAGCGCGTTTTCAGAGGCTTCGAAAAGCACCAGTTTTGACGGACGCTGCCGCGCGATCTGGCGCACAAGCTCGGACCCGATCGAGCCACCCGCTCCCGTCACCATGACGTTTTTGTTGGCCACGCAACGCGACAGCAAGTCGGGGTCCGGCGGCACCGGGTCGCGACCCAGCAGGTCTGCGGCTTCGACCGCGCGAAGGCTCGAGACGGTCACCTGACCGGACGCAATCTCTTCCAGCGCCGGCAGGGTCCGGACCGCCACCGGCAGCGGCTCCAGATGATGCAGGACTTCCGCCCGCTGCTGCTTGGTCGCCTGCGGGATCGCCAACATCACTTCCTTGATGCCAACCCGCTCGACAAGTCCCGCCAGCCGCTCCGGCCGATAGACCTTCACGCCGCCGACGTACTGCCCCCACAGGCTCGGGTTGGTGTCCACAAAGCCCATCGGCAGATAGCGGTCCGAGCGTTCCAACGCCTCGGCGAGTTGCAGCCCGAGGGCGCCTGCCCCCCAGATGAGCACCGGCACCCGCAGGCGTTCGTCCGCAGCGATGGGATATCCGGTGACGTTGAGGGCTCGCGCTGCAACCTGCCGCACCAGCAGCGTCCCGCCCGATCCGAGCGCCCAGTAGAGCACCATCGCCGTTCGTGGCGTGCCTTGCAGTCCCGACATGAAGATCAGCAGCGTCCACACCAGGATGGACAACGCCAGCGCGGCGCCGATCCGGTCGATGGCGCGGCCACCGATGTAACGCGTGACCATCCGGTAGAGCCCGGCCTGCGCGAAGGCTGCCACGCCGAGGACGGGCACGGCCGCCGTCAGTAGCGCGAATTTCCACGTGTCCGGTCGATAGCCCAAGCCGTACCGCAGCGTGAACGCCAGCCAGAGCGCGAGCGACAGAACCGCAATGTCGGTCGCGACAATCAGCGCCCGCTTCTCGTAACGGCCGCGCCCGATCAGCCACGCCGACAGCCGCCGGCGTGTTTCCTGGATCTGAGCCTCGAACTCCCCGAACGTCACGCGCGCATCCCTCGGGACGGATCGACCCGACGCCCCAATCACACGTCGCCACCAACCGTGGCAACTTACAGCGCAACCCTATAATCCCGATGGTCGTCGCCGGAAAGTGGCGTCGAGGCCGCGCCGGAGCAGCCGCATTTTCCAAATCCTGCCCACGCGTCAGTCACGATTGCAGGTGGGAACGCGCGACAGACTGTGGGATCGGGTCTGGTCTACTTCTTCGCAATCGCGGCTGCCAGCGCGTCGTCCTGGGCTTTCAGGGCTTCGAGCGTCGGCATGGAGACGACGTTATAGCCGCAGTCGACAAAGTGCGTTTCGCCGGTGACCGCGCCGCCCATGTCCGACAGCAGGTACAGTGCCGAGCCGGCGACTTCGTCGAGATGGGGCGTGCGGCGCAGCGGCGCGTGGGCTGCCTGGAAATTGAAGATCACCCGGGCGTCCGAAATCGCCGCGCCGGCCAGTGTCCGCATCGGGCCTGCCGACAGCGCGTTGACGCGGATACCCTGCGGCCCGAGGTCGGCGGCCAGATAGCGCACGCTTGCTTCCAGCGCGGCTTTTGCCACGCCCATCACATTGTAAGACGGGACGACGCGTGTGGCGCCGCCGTAGGTCAATGTCAGCAGCGAGCCGCCATCTTTCATGAGCGGCGCTGCCCGCTTGGCGATCTCGGTGAACGAGAAGCACGAGATCACCATCGAGTTGACGAAGTTTTCCCGCGTCGTGTCGGAGTAGCGGCCGCCCAGTTCCTTGCGGTCGGAAAAGGCCAGCGCGTGCACGACGAAATCGAGCCCGCCCCAGGTCTTGTCGATCGTCCGGAACACGCTATCGACGCTTTGTAGGTCGTTGACGTCGCAGGGCTCGATGATGTCGGCCCTGACGCTTTCAGCCAAGGGGATCGCGCGGCGTCCGAAGGCGTCGCCCTGGTAGGTGAAGGCGAGCTTGGCGCCCTGTCCGGCCAGGACACGCGCAATGCCCCAGGCAATGGACCGTTCATTGGCGACGCCCATGATCAGGCCGCGCTTGCCAGCCATGATCGGGCCGGGAGTGGCGATATCTCGCGTGCTCATTCTTGTTCGCTTTCGTCACTTGTCGTCGCTTGGAAGTCCGCGCGACGCGTCGCCACGCGGTCCTGTCGAGGAGGCCCTGGAATGCCTCCGGTTTATGATTTTCACCCCTACGTGCCGATCGCTCGGCGGTCGGTTGGGTTAGGCCCTTCGGCCGGAACCCAATAGTGGGAGCCTGCATGTGTTGGGTTACGCGCTAAGGGCGCCAACCCAACCTACTAGTGGAGCGCATCTGACGTTTGGTACCCGTTTGCGGCAAGACTGGTGACCAAACGTCAGATGCAAAAGCTGCACTAGAAACCTAATGTTGCTAGTGTTCCTTATGGCGCTGACATTTGCTCACCAACATGCCGCGAAGGGAAGCA
>JANYHP010000656.1 GCA_025359005.1 Hyphomicrobiaceae bacterium
GTTGAGTCAACGCCGTGATCAGCACCTTCTGCGATTCCGCTGCCTGGATATCGGCTTGCAAGACGTGCTGCTGGTCCTTGAGCTTTTCGATTTTGTCCTCGATGTCGCGGCGCTGACTGGCCACCGCCGCGCTATCGGCGCGCGGCACCGAGACGCGACGACTATCCACCGAGCCGATCTGCACTTGCGCGCCCAATGATTTGCCCTCGACGCGGATCGACTGTGGTAGCGCGCCAGCCGGCAGATCGTTGAGCAGCAGCGTGTGCTCGCCCGGCTCGATCTTGACCTTGAGGGCGCGCGCGACCTCGGCGCCTGCGGGATAAACGATGACGGCATCAATCCGAGAGGTGGCGGCGATATCGGCGGCGGCGGCGGCTGCGAGCATGACGCTCGTCAGCGCGAGGACAGCCAACGAGGACGTAAGGGGCACGCGAACGAGGCGGCGCATGGGGAACTCCGGGGGTGGGGGCAAACTGGAACCAGGGGCAACGAGGCGGCGGGACGCGGCAAGGGAAATCCGCCCATTGCAGGTGGTTGGGCGACATCTGTTCAGCCACTGTGGGATCGAATGCGCCGACGCGATGGCGCCAACGGTGCAATTCCGTGGCGGCCGACGATCTTCCGGCAGCGTGTTGACACTCGGCCACACGGCTTGCTCTATGCGCGCACATTCAAACATCCGCGCGCCGCGCACACAGGCCAAGTCCCCCATGTCCCACACAGCCACGCCCAAACCCGTCCGCGTCCATCGGGCCAAGTCGTTTGCCGGCACGACGCGCGTGCCCGGCGACAAGTCGATTTCCCACCGGGCGCTGATGTTCGGCGCGCTGGCCACGGGCCGCACCCGCATCACCGGGTTGCTCGAAGCCGACGACGTGATCAACACGGCGAAAGCGGTCGCAGCGCTTGGCTGCCCGGCACACAAGACCGGCGACCTATGGGAGGTGCTGGGGCGCGGTGTCGGTGGTCTGGTGCAGCCCAAAAGCGCGATCGATTTCGGCAACTCCGGCACCGGCACACGCCTTATGATGGGCGTCATAGCCGGCAATGAGATTTCGGTGACGATGACGGGCGATGCGTCGCTGTCCAAGCGTCCCATGCGGCGCGTGCTTGATCCTTTGAAGGCGATGGGCGCGCGCGTGCTCGACGACCAAATGACATTGCCGCTGACACTGCGCGGCAGCGCACGCCTGATCCCCATCGTCTACGAAACGCCGGTGCCGAGCGCGCAGGTCAAGTCCGCCGTGCTGCTGGCGGGCTTGTCGGCGGCGGGTGCGACCACGGTGATCGAGAAGGAAGCAACGCGCGATCATACCGAGCGCATGCTGCGGGCATTCGGCGCCGAGATCACAACCGAAACGCGTGGGGCAAAGACTGCGATAACGGTCAAGGGCCAGGCCGAGCTGCAAGGCCGAGACGTTACCGTGCCGGGCGATCCGTCATCGGCGGCATTTCTAGCGGCAGCGGCGGCGATCGTGCCGGGCGGAGACGTGACGATCGAGGGCGTGCTGGTGAATGCGACACGGATCGGGTTCTACACGACACTGCAAGAAATGGGCGCAGATGTTGCATTTCTGAACGCGCGTGAGGATGGTGGCGAGCCGATCGCGGACATCCGCGTCCGTCAGGGCACGCTGCGTGGTGTGTCAGTGCCACCGGCCCGCGCGCCGAGCATGATCGATGAATATCCCGTGCTCGCGTGCGTGGCGGCCTTTGCCGACGGCACGACGCGCATGGATGGGCTCGCAGAACTCAAAGTGAAAGAGAGCGATCGTCTCGCGGCGACGGTCGCGGGGTTGGTCGCGAACGGTGTGGCCGCCAAGGTCGATGGCGACGCGATGATCGTTACGGGTGGACGCGGCGTGCCAGGCGGCGGCACGGTGGCGACGCATATGGATCACCGTATGGCGATGGCGTTTCTGGTGCTCGGGCTCGGCTCCGACGCGCCCGTCACCGTCGACGATATCACCTATGTGGCGACCAGTTTTCCCAGCTTCCAGGCGCTGATGACGGCGTGCGGTGCCACGTTCGAGAGGATGTGAACCGTCAACCGGTTTGCTCGCGCAGGCGGACGAGCAGGGCGTTGAACTCGTGGCGTTCAAAGGGCTTTGCCAGATAATCGTCCATGCCGGCGGCAAGGCAGCGGGCACGGTCTTCGGCGAAGGCGTTTGCCGTCAACGCCACAATATGAGGTCCGGCTATGTCGCGTCCCGCCAACTGCCGCCGTATCTCGCGCGTTGCCTCGATGCCGTCCATGACCGGCATGTGCATGTCCATCAAGACAAGGTCCAGGCGCTCGGCATGGGGCTCCAGCGCGGCCAGCACGTGGTCGACAGCGTCGCGGCCGGTGACCACGTGCTGGACTTCACACCCGGCCTGCTCCAGCATGCGGCGGGCTACCAGCGCATTGATGTCGTTGTCCTCAGCAAGCAGCACGCGGAGCGGGCGCACTGAGGACGTGACTGCGGCGGGTGACCGAACAAGGGGGCGGGCCGAGTGTCGCGATACACGGACACGGGACTGGCCAATGACTTGCGCCAACAGGGAGCTTGGGCGCATGGGGCGCGACACATAGCCGTTCACGCCGACCGCCCTGAATGCATCGAACGTCGCCTTCTGCGCCGGATCGCACGCGGCCAGCATCCGCGCGGAAGTCGAGGCCACGGCCGCAAGCAAGGGTGACAACTCCGCGACCGCGGCGCCGCCATCCACGATGACGACCGAGAACGGAACACAGGCTGCCGCCGCGCCCCCTACCATGCGTGCCGCATCGGCGAGCGACACGCATTCGACAGGTAGATGTGCACCCTCGAAGGTCAACCGCAGGGCTGTGCTCTCCTGGCGGCCGAGGCCGACCAGCAGGATGTGGATATCGCCGCCGCCGTCATGGGGCGTGCGCAACGGCCGAGAGTGCTTGACCCGCGCAAGTTCCACCACCGCCTTGAAGGTCGCCCCCTCGCCTGCGCGCGATGTGACGGAGATGTCGCCGCCCATGGCGCGCGCAAGCCGGCGCGAAATCGCCAGGCCCAGACCGGTGCCGCCGTGCTGGCGCTGCGTTGGCGCCTCGCCGCGCTCGAACTCGGAAAAGATCCGTGACTGCGTCTCGCTTGTCAGGCCAGCGCCCGTATCCGACACCGAGATCGCCAGGCGCAGCCCGGTTGCGTCGGGCCCACGTCCTTCCGCACCGACGGTCACGCAAACACCACCGCGATCGGTGAATTTGACGGCATTGCCGAGCAGGTTGGTGAGGATCTGCTGGAGCCGCGTCTCGTCGCCAATGACAAGTTCAGGCAGCGATGGATCGATTGACCAGGCCAACTCAAGGCCTTTTTCCGCAGCCTTCGGCGCCAGCAATTCGACAATCGATTGCACGCAGTCTTCCAGATTGTAGGTGCGGGCCTCGAGCGTGAGCTTGCCGGCTTCGATCTTGGAGAAATCGAGGATCTCGTCGATCAACGCCAACAGCGTCCGCGCCGACCGGCCGATAGCGGAAATATATGTGAGTTGGTCGGCACTCAGATCGGTGTCGCGCAGCAATTCTCCCATGCCGAGTATGCCGTTCATGGGCGTGCGAATTTCATGGCTCATCGCCGCGAGAAAGCGCGATTTGGCGCGATTGGCGGCTTCGGCCAGATCACGCGCCTCGGCCAGCGCCGCTGCCTGGGCCTGACGCTCGGTCACGTCGCGGCCGACCAATTGCGTTTCGAAGCGCC
>JANYHP010000658.1 GCA_025359005.1 Hyphomicrobiaceae bacterium
AAGGGCAAGGACGACGTCGAGGCCGGGGAAGACGACGCCAACAGATTGCCGCCGCTCAATTCCGGCGACAAGCTGACGCCGGTGCAAATCGATGCTGACCAGCACTTCACGCAGCCACCGCCGCGCTTTACCGAACCGACCCTGGTCAAGCGCATGGAAGAACTCGGCATCGGGCGGCCCTCCACGTATACCTCGACGATCGCAGTACTGCAGGATCGCGAGTACGTGCGCACCGAGAAAAAGCAGCTGGTGCCAGAGGACCGCGGTCGTCTGCTGACGGCGTTTC
This sequence comes from Hyphomicrobiaceae bacterium, assembly GCA_025359005.1. Lineage (GTDB taxonomy): Bacteria > Pseudomonadota > Alphaproteobacteria > Rhizobiales > Hyphomicrobiaceae > JABFRJ01. The sequence goes on from JANYHP010000658.1 coordinate 287, forward strand.
TGGAAAGCTTCTTCAAGCGCTACGTCGAGTACGATTTCACCGCCGATCTCGAGGAAAAGCTCGATCTGATTTCGGACGGCAAGCTCAAGTGGAAAGACGTGCTGCGCGATTTCTGGCGCGAGTTCACGGGCTCGGTGGAGGAAATCAAGGAACTACGCGTCACCGCGGTGCTGGATGCGCTCAACGATCTGCTGGGACCGCATGTCTTCCCGGCCAAGGAAGATGGCGGCGATCCGCGGCTGTGCCCGAAGTGCGGCAAGGGCCAACTGAGCCTGAAGATCTCCGGAAAGAATGGCGCCTTCATCGGCTGCGGAAATTATCCCGAGTGCCGCTACACGCGGCAATTGTCGCAGACGGGTGACGCGGGCGATGCGGCCGCCATGGACGGCACGGTGCTGGGCATCGATCCGGTCACGGGCAAAGAGGTGTCGCTGCGCAACGGGCGGTTCGGCCCGTACGTGCAGTTGGGCGAGCAGGAACTCGACGCGACGACGGTGGTCGACGTGGAGGGTGGCGGCGAAAAGCCGAAAAAGGGCAAGGCCAAGCCGGCCAAGGCGAAATTCATCCAGCCCAAGCGCTCGTCGCTGCCCAAGGGCTGGGAACCGGCGAGCATGGATCTGGAGCGCGCGCTGAAGCTGTTGGGGCTGCCGCGGCTGGTCGGCGAGCATCCCGAAACCAAGACGCCGATCACCGCCGCGCTCGGCCGCTTCGGGCCCTACATCAAGCACGACGGCACCTACGCCAGCGTCGGCAGCATCGAGGATGTATTCGACATCGGCATCAACCGCGCCGTCACGCTCATGGCGGAGAAGCGCGCGGGCGGCGGCAAGGGCCGCTTCCAGCGCAACAAGCCGACGGTGCTGGCGACCCTTGGCGAGCATCCAGACGGCGGCGGCGCGATCGAAGTGCTGGAAGGCAAATACGGCGCCTACGTCAGCCACAACGGCGTCAACGCGACGGTGCCGAAGGGGACCGAGCCGTCGCAGTTGAGTGTCAATGCCGCGGTCGTGCTGCTGCAAGAGCGCATCGCCAAGGGCGGCGGCTCCAAGTTCAAGAAGGGCGCGAAGAAGGCGTTCGCGAAAAAGGCGGCGCCAGCTGGCGGCGACGCAGCCAAGAAGCCAGCGGCGAAAAAGCCAGCAGCGAAGAAGAAGGCCCCTCCCAAGCGCAGCGAAGCGGCGGAGTGAGTTGCGCGCGCGAAGCCGCCGCGTGAGGCTGCAACGTAGGGCTTGTTCGTGGACCGGGTCGGCATGAGCTACGATGCTGCGAGCCATCCGGATGTGATGATATTGGAGCGTGCATGAACGTGGGTGCATCACAGGCCACCTCGGTTCCGTCCCTGACGCTGAGGATCGCGCTCACCGCGCTGCTGCCATTCGGGCTCGGCTATTTCCTGTCGTACCTGTTCCGCGCGGTAAACGCGGTGGTGGCGCCGGATTTGGTCGCGGAACTCAAGCTCGATGCGGGGCAACTCGGGTTTCTGACCGCCGCCTATCTGCTGGCGTTCTCGCTGTTCCAGTTGCCGCTCGGCGTGCTGCTCGATCGGTACGGGCCGCGGCGCGTGCAGGCGGCACTACTCGGCGTGTCGGCGCTGGGCGCATTGTTGTTCTCGTTTGGCCAGGACGCGCTGTCGCTGACACTGGCACGGGCGTTGATCGGGCTCGGGTTCGCCGGCGGGCTGATGAGCAGCTTGAAAGCGGTTGTGGTGTGGGTACCGGAGGCGCGGCGGGCGCTGGCGAGTGCGGGCGTGATGTCACTCGGCGCCATCGGGCTGATGGTCTCGACGGCGCCGATGCAGTGGGCGGTGGCGGCGGTCGGATGGCGGACGGCGTTCGTGGCGTTGGCGGCGATGACAGCGGTGGTGGCATTGATCCTGCTGCTGGTGGTGCCACGACCGGACACGACAGCCGAGCCACAGCCGCTTGGCCAGCAAATCCGCAGCGTCGCTAAAATCATGGCTGACCCCGCGTTCGTGCGTCTGGCGCCAATGTTGGGGCTCTCCGCCGGCACGCACATCGCCATCCAGACGCTGTGGGCGGGGCCCTGGTGGCGCGATATGGGTGGGCTCGACGCGGCGGGTGTGGGGCAGCGCTTGTTTCTGATGGCGGCAGCGTTTTTCGTCGGCATTTTGAGCACCGGCGCGCTGGTCGACCGCCTCAACCGGCGCGGCATCAGCACGCTCGATATCCTGCTGGGTTTTCTCGCTGTGTTCTTCACGGCGCAGGTGTTGATAGTTCTGCAGATTGCGGTGCTGCCAGCTTGGCTGGCGTTCGGCATGCTGGGGCAGGTGGCGGTGCTGGCGTTTCCCTGGCTCGCCGGATACTTCGGCGCGCACCTTTCGGGCCGCGCCAATTCGTCGATGAACCTGATGATTTTCGTCACCGCCTTCGCCGTGCAGTGGGCCATCGGCGGCATCATCGACCAGTATCCGAGAACTCCCAGCGGCGGCTTTCCGCCGGAGGCCTATCGCATGGCGTTCGGGCTGTTCCTGGGCGTGCAGGTCGCCGGGTTGTTGTTCTATCTGCCGGTGCACGGACGGCTGAGGGCGCGCGGCAAAGCGATGGCATGACCTGACCTAGGAGCCTGCCCAGATAGT
>JANYHP010000664.1 GCA_025359005.1 Hyphomicrobiaceae bacterium
GGGTGAACGCGCCCTGGCCCATGCCCTCGGCATCATGAAGGCGGCCGGCCGGTCGGTCGTGATCGTCAGCCACCGCCCGTCGATCCTGAACCATGTCGACAAGCTCATGGTCATGTCTTTCGGCCTAACCCTGGCGTTCGGTCCCCGCGACACCGTGCTGGCCAATATGCGCGGGCAACGAGTTGCAGTAGCCGCCAGCAATACCAACGTCGGCACTGGCAGCAGCAGCGTTACTGCTCTGCGTTCAGGCCCCGCGGCCTGAAGCTACCGGCCGACAGCACCAAGGCGGCGGCAGCAACCCGGGCCGCTTTCACGGTACGCCCTTTGCGGCCGTTTGAGTTCGCCGCCAACTCATGTAGCGTTGCTCTAGGAACCCTAGCGCGCTTTCCACTTGGCTTGAACCGAGGACACGTGCACTAGCTCATTGTTTGTCGCATTTTCTGCACCAAACCGGTGGCCACTTTGGTGGAAAATGCTCCAGGGGACAGCGACGCATGGAAGCGCAGGTATTGAAGCGGGGCGACATATTCCAGAAGGCCCGCCTGGTCTCGGGCTTGGTTCTTTTCACATTCGCGCTCACGCATTTCCTTAATACAGCCGTTGGACTCGTCAACATCGAGATGATGCACGAGGTGCAGCGGCTCCGGTGGGTGGTGACCCGTTCGACGCCGGGAACCATCATCCTCGGCGCAGCAATCACCACCCATATTGCGTTGGCACTTTACAAATTTGCGACCCGCACGACCCTGCGGCTGCAGCCGTGGGAAATGGTGCAGCTGGTCCTGGGTTTGTTGATCCCGTTCGTCCTCTTTCCCCACATCGTCAACACGCGCATCGCCCACTCCTGGTTCGGCGTAGAAGACAATTATCTTTACGAACTGGTGCGGCTGTGGCCGGCGAGCGCCATCCTGCAGAGCACGCTGCTGGTTATGGTGTGGACGCATGGCTGTCTGGGCATCCACTTTTGGCTACGTCTCTACACGCCTTATCGCGCACTGCAGCCGGTGCTGCTGTTCATCGCTATCGCCATCCCCCTCGCGGCCCTGGCCGGCTTCATGGTATCGGGCCGCAACGTGGCCAGCCTCGTCGAGGCCCCAGAGATGATGGCCAAGGTCAAAGACTTGACACATTGGCCAGATGCTGCGGCAAACGCCAAAATCGAAAGTTACCGGTCGATCGCGCGGCTTACATTTGCCGGTCTGCTGGCAGCGCTTGGGGGGCTGTTTGCGCTCGCTCACCTTCGACGGATTGCCGCACCGAAGTTCACCATCCGCTATGTGGGCGGGCCAACGGTCAAGGCGGCACGTGGTTCGTCACTGCTTGAGATCAGCCGGATGAACAAAATCCCGCACGCTTCCGTGTGCGGCGGCCGGGCGCGATGCTCGACGTGCCGGGTGCGGATCGATGACACGCAGGTCCCCTTGCCGCCACCGGAGCCGCACGAGGCCATCACGCTCGGCTCGATCCAGGCGCCTGAAAATGTCCGGCTCGCGTGCCAGATCCGGCCACAAGGCAATATGACGGTGACGCGTCTTCTTCGCGCACGCAGCACAGGCCCCGATGCAGCCGATCAACAGGAAACGGATTCAGGTGGTGTCCAGAAGGATCTGGCCGTTCTCTATCTCAACATGCGCGACTTTACGCAGATCTCGCAGCGCAAACTTCCCTATGACAGTGTCTATATCCTCAACACCTTTTTTGCCGCCACCGGCGACGCCATTACCAGCCACGGCGGACGCATCGAGCAATTCACGGGCGACGGCCTGTTTGCCGTGTTCGGCCAGCGCGAAGGGGCGGTCGCGGGGTGCCGCCTCGCGTTGCGCGCTGCTCGCGCCATCGACCTGGCGCTCGACCACGTCAACGCATTGCTGGCGAGCGAAGCCGGCAAACCCCTACAGATCGGGATCGGCCTCCACGTCGGCTCGCTGCTCGTTGGGCGGGTCGGCTACGGCGATATGGTCGAGGTGACTTCGATCGGACCGACCATGAAAATTGCGCGCAATCTGGATCGGGTGGCCAAGGAGCGGCAAGCGCAAATCGTCGTCAGCCAGGAGTTTGTCGAGATCGCCGGCTGGGATGCCTCGGGCTATGAGGCCTTCTCCATTGCGGACCCGACGTCTGATGAGCAACGGTCGGTGTTCGCTGTGCCACGCGGGCGCGACCTTCCCGCAAGTATTCTTGCCAGGGCGTGACCCAAGTCGATGACTTCCGGCAAAGGGTTCCGTGTGGCGAGATTTTCGCCCTGGGTCGTGATTTTGGGCCGAGGGGACGGGCATAACCCCGCAACCCCCGCAACGCGTCACGGTATGGCCACAGTCGGGCCCAAACTCCTCCGCGTCGGCCTTGTAGAAGCTACCGACACCGCCCACGTCTCGCCCGACCCGACTTGCCCGATCTGCTGCGGAGCCCTGCCATGACGGACCGAACCACGCCAGCACCGCGCACCGCGTCCGAGAGCGATCCCGGTCGCTCGTCGACGCGCGTGCCGGCCGGACTGGCCAGCGGTCTGGCGGCACTGGCTCTGTCCGGTCTGGCCGCACTACTGCTCGGCCCCGCCGCGCGGCCAAATCACATCACGGCGCCCGACGCCTTGGCTGTGCTCGCCGCCGAGTGGAGCCGTGGCGCACCCAGCAGCCCTGGCCTGTCCCCAGTCGCCCACATCGGCATGGCGACGCCAGCCCGGCACGTCCCGGTGGTCGGCGAGGAAGGGTTCTGGCTGCGCCGTCAGGATCTTGCGGGGACGTTTGCAGGTCCCATCACCGTCGGCGA
>JANYHP010000009.1 GCA_025359005.1 Hyphomicrobiaceae bacterium
AAGCAAATGTCAGCGCCGGAACACTAGATGTTCCCGCCGATCGTGACGCTGCAGTATCACTTCACCGAGTTGGGCGCCTTCAAGCCGTATGTCGGCGCCGGCGTGCAATATATCAAGTTCTTCGACAGCAAAACCGGCGACAACGTGCTTGGCGCGCAGTCGGTCAAACTGGGTGATGCCTTCGGCCCCGCCCTGCAACTCGGCTTCGACTACAAGATGGGCGCCGGTTGGTACTTCAATGCGGACGTCAAGAAGAGCTGGCTGAGCACGAACGTGTCCTGGTCGCATGGCACGGTGCCGGCAACATTTGCGAACTTGGGCGCCAAGCACGCTGTCGACCCGCTGACGGTCAGCCTTGGCGTCGGCTATCGCTTCAACCTGTTCGGCAACTGAGGGCGTCCGGCCTGACTGTCTGCAGACATGAAATTATCCCCAAACTGGGCGGTGGCACGTTGTGCTGCCGCCATTTTTGTCTGAGCCCCGCTCAGGCAATCAGGTGTACTTCCTGGACGCCGAGGCGTGCGCCGCGACGACGGACATTGGCGAGATTGAGCGAAGCGTAGCGCGACGTAGCGCGACCGATGCCGGCGGTCTTACGAGCGTCGCCGACGACGTGCACCAGTTTGTAGCGCGTGCCGTAGGGGAGCGTCGGGCAGGCTGTCAGCGCGTACACCTGAAGGCTCGGCACCGGCTTGGCAGCCGTCACATCCGGCAGGCACTCGTTGAGAAAAAGCGAGAAGGGCGAGCGGGCGAGGGCTAGAGCGTTCATGGCCATTTCTCCTGTGTGGTGCGCGGGGTGCGTCGTTGTCTGATGCGTTGAGAATGCATCGCGCGGGGGCCGTTCGCTGTTCCAGGAGAGACAGGGGTGGGCGGAATTCTGCAGCCGTGCGTGGGGCATCGCTGCGACGTCGATCGGGGCACAATTTGAGTGCATCGCGCGGACCGGCTATGTCGGGAAAACAGCGGCGGCACAACGCGCGCCCCAACCCTCAGGACTCACCGGCATGACGGACGCAGCATCGCAGGCCCCCGCGCCCCCCACCGCGCCTCCTCTGGCACGCCGCACTCTCGCCGACCTCGTCGCCGTGATGGCTGCGCTGCGCACCCCCGTCACGGGATGCCCCTGGGACCTGGAACAGTCGTTCGCGACCATCGCGCCCTATACGATCGAGGAAGCCTATGAGGTGGCCGACGCCATCGCGCGCGGCGATCGGGTCGACCTCAAGGAAGAGCTGGGCGATCTCCTGCTGCAAGTTGTCTATCACGCGCGGCTCGCCGAAGAGGAAGGTGCGTTCGCGCTGCCGGACGTGGTCGAGACCATCACCGCCAAGATGATCCGCCGTCACCCGCATGTGTTCGGCGACGCCGCCGCGCGGTCGGCCGGCGCGGCCAAGGGCTGGTGGGAAAAGATCAAGGCAGAGGAGAAAGCCGAGAAGGCCCACGCGAGGGAAAGCTTCGGGATTGTTGCGGACAGCGCTGCGGCGCCCTCCGCGCTCGACGATGTGCCGGCCGCCATGCCGGCGCTGACGCGCGCGATCAAGTTGCAGGACAAAGCCGCCCGCGTCGGCTTCGACTGGCCGTCGATTGCGCCCGTGTTCGACAAGCTGCGCGAGGAGATCGGCGAACTGGAAGCGGAGCTCCAGCCGCGAGCGCATAGCGACCCCGCACACGCAAAGACGCGCATCGCGGAAGAGTTCGGCGACCTGATGTTCGTGATGGCCAACCTCGCGCGCCATCTCGAACTGGACCCGGAGGCCACCCTGCGCGCCGCCAACGACAAGTTCCACCGCCGGTTCCGCGGCGTCGAAGCGCGGCTTGCTGCGCTGGACAAAAAGCCCGCCCAGTCCGATCTCGCCGAAATGGACGCGCTGTGGGACGACGTGAAGCGGGCGGAAAAATCCGCTTCAGGCGGGTGAGCACGGCGCGACGGCGGAACGGTAGAGCGCAAGAGCGTTTCAGCGTATTGCGCCGGAGCCAGGGCTCCGGGCGTGGAGTTACCCAATCGCTTGCGCGGGCGGCGCAATACGGCGCAAATGCATGCCTATCCCTCTTCCTCCGGCATACCCCCCACCCTGCCCCTCCCCCGCAAGGGGGGAGGGGACGATGGGCGCACGGGCAATCGCACAAGACCTCAGTCATCCCCTCTCCCCGTTGCAGAAGTGCAATGGGGGGAGGGGATTGCAAGGCCTTATGCGATACCCCTGGGGTGTTGGTGGACTGACCGTGCTTCAGCGCCAGCGACCATAGCGCCAGGGCGCAAACGGATGGCGGGCTGCGCGAATATCGGGAACCGGGTCGTAGCCGGAGGTGCCACCGGGACGGCAACGGATGATGCGCGCGAACGCCAGCCAGAGGCCGCGCCAGGCGCCATTGATCTCGATCGCGTCGCGGCCATACTCCGAACAGGTCGGCAGATGGCGGCACTCGGCGCCGATCAGCGGCTTCAAGGTCCAGCGATAGACAACGATTGGAAGCTGCGCGGCGCGACGGGTCACAAGCCCCCAGACATCCATCACGCGGGCACCGGCGACGGCGCCGCTTCGGCCTCCGCGAGAGCGGCTTCGACGGCATCGAACACCAGCAAAACCGAGGCATGCCGCCCTTTGTAGTCGCGGACAGGTTCAAGCACGGCAAGATCGGCCCAGCACCCCGCGGGCGGCGGGCCACCCTTCTTGAGCATGGCTCGCATGGCGGCGCCGATCGCGCGCACCTCAGGCGGCGTCGAGCCCACGATCTGGCGAGCCATCACAGCACACGCAGACTGGCCGAGCAGGCACGCCTTGACGGTCTGGCCGAAGGCTGCGACCCGGCCATCGACGAGACGCAGATCGATGCTGACAGTGGAGCCGCACAGCTTGGAGTGGGCCGTCGCGCTGTGCCTGGGCTCAGCGAGGCGTTCGGTGTGCGAGATGCCGGCGGCAAGTTCGAGGATGCGGGCACTGTAGATGTCGTCGAGGTCGGCCAAGGCAGCGGTCTCTCGGTTGGGTGTTCGCCATGGCTGTCACGCCATGCTTGATTGCACGCCTGGGTATCTTATGTTGACTTCAGGATGTCGGGTGCGCGGCAGGATTTTCAAGCCTCAAGTGCAGACACCATAGGGGATGCACGGCAGATGGTCGACAGTAGTGAGCAAGCGGCACCAGCACCAGGCATGGCCGGCACGCCGGCTCATTTTGCGCCGCGCGGATCGGCGACCGAGGTGGAAGCGGGCGCTGTTTTCCAACCGAAATTCGACGCAGCTGGTCTGATCGGCGCGATTGTGACCGAGGCTGGTTCGGGCGAGGTTCTGATGTTCGCCTGGATGAACGAGGCAGCGCTGCGGGCCAGCCTGGAGACCGGCGTTGCGCACTTCTGGTCACGCTCGCGAAACAAACTGTGGCGCAAAGGCGAGGAAAGCGGCAACGAATTGGCCATCACCGAGATCCGCACCGATTGCGACCAGGATGTGCTGTTGGTGCAAGCGCGCCTCAATGGGGCCGGCGTTGCCTGCCATACCGGTGCCAAGAGCTGCTTTTATCGGACGCTCATCCTGGCACCAGACGGCACGACCGTGATGCTGCAGCGCACAGGCGGGTGATGCGCCCAGAAGGGTTGCGTTAAGTATTTGCTTATTCTGCATTAAATCTTTTGTGACAGGATGTCTGACACGGTCATCCTATCCGCCTTTCGTGGACGGTCCGCGATTTGCACGCGTCTGGTAGGTTTAGGTGTCTGGTAGGTTTAGGTGTCTGAAAATTTGGGCGTGTAAGAAGGTCATCGTGGTCTGCCACCCGCCGTTGGAGCCGAACGACAGCCGGCAGGTGACGTCCAAGTCGCAATGCGGGATTGATCATGGACGATTTCAAAATCGGGCTGGCATTGGGCGGCGGCGTCGCGCGCGGCTGGGCTCATATCGGCGTCATCCGGGCGCTGGAAGCGGCGGGCATTGTGCCGGACATTGTCGTCGGCACATCGATCGGCTCGGTGGTGGGCGGCTGCTACGTGGCGGGCGAACTCGGCGAGTTGGAAGATTTCGCGCGCTCGCTGACGCGCCGCAAAGTGCTCGGCTATCTGGATTTCAACTTTTCCGGCTCGGGCCTGATCTCGGGCCAACGGCTGAACGACCGGCTGGATGTGCGGCTGCGCGACATCAACATCGAAAAGCTCAGCCGCCGCTACGTGGCAGTGGCCACCGAAATCGGCACCGGGCACGAGGTGTGGCTGTCACGCGGACGACTGACGGACGCGATGCGCGCGTCCTATGCGATCCCCGGCATCTTCCGGCCCGTGGAAATCAACGGCCGCTGGCTGTTCGACGGCGCGCTGGTCAATCCGATCCCGGTGTCGGTGGCGCGCGCGCTCGGCGCCCGCTACGTGATCGCCGTCAACATCAACGCCGACCTTTCAGGCCGCGGCTCGATGGCGCCGATCGTCGCCGAGCATCATGCAGCCGAACCGGCGGAAACCGCGCCCGCGCCACTGGCCGCTGCCGATGACGGCTCCAGCATCCTGGCGCGCAATGGCCGCGCGCTCAAGAAGATGCTGCAGCGCCAGTTCTTCGGCCCGTCCGACGAGACGCCCGGCATTTCAACCGTGATGACGGAAGCCTTCAATATCGTGCAGGACCGCATCGCGCGCTCGCGCATGGCCGGCGATCCGCCGGACGCGGTGATCGCGCCGCGCGTGGGCGATATCAGCCTGTTCGATTTCCATCGCGCCGACGAGATGATCACGCGCGGCGAAAACGCCACCAAGCGCGTCATCGACGAGATCCAGCACGAGATCGCGCTGATGCGCCGCTTCCGCGCCAAGACACCGGCCGCGGTTTAGCCGCGCGCGCAATTTAAGGTTTGGAGCGCCTCGACCGCGCGCGTCACGTCTGCGCGATATACGCCTTCATGGCGGAGGCTTCCATCTGAACCTCTGAAAGGTGGTATTTGACCACGTCACCGATGGAGACGATGCCGACCAGCACGCCATCTTTGGTGACGGGCAGATGGCGGAAGCGCCCGGTGGTCATGGCGTTCATGAGCTGATCGAGCGTGTCGGTCTCACCGCAGGAAATCACGTTGCGGGTCATGACCGAGGACGCCGGGCTCGACAGCACTTGCGGGCCTGACTTGGCGAGCACGCGGATAATATCGCGCTCGGAAACGATGCCGGCCACCCGGCGATCGTCATCGACGACCACCACGGCACCGATGCGCCGCTTTGCCAACGTATCAGCAATCTGCATGAGCGTGGCGGTGGAGGGCGCGGTTTCGACCTCACGGCCCTTCACTTTGAGGATTGCGCTGACGATCATTGCGGCTCTCTCCTTGTGCGCATCGTGTGCGTGTCGTGCGCGGCGCCCTGGCAGGCATAGACCAGTCGCTTCTTTTGACTTGATCGCAAACCTGTCGACGCCGCGCCATTGCTCCCCAGGACGCCACGTTCATCTTGCGCGTGCAGGTCTTTGATCGCAAGCGCTGTTGCGGCCGCCGCCGGGCATTTATTTGCGCGTCCAGCCGCCGCCGCGCCGGGCGCCCCAGTGTACAGATGTCTCGCACATGCGAGACAATCGCTGAACGATGTCGAACGCGGCGGCGGGATGGCAGCACATCCGCGTCACCGACCCAGCAGCATCAGCCCCACGCCACCAGCCGCCGCGACGGCGAGCACGGCGATGATGGTCCAATGCCGCCACAGCAGCAGCACCGCGCTGACCACCGCCAGCGCGACGATGCGCCAGTCGATGGTTGTCACGTCGGGCACCAGCAGCTTCAACGGCCCCCACGACTGCGGCGTGACGCGCGCGAAGAACACGTGCAGGGCAAACCACACCGTCAAATTCAAAATGACGCCCACCACCGCCGCCGTGATGCCGGCCAGCGCCGCTTTCAATCGCGGTTGGCTGTTGAGCCATTCGACATAAGGCGCGCCGGTGAATACCCATAAAAAGCACGGCGCGAAGGTTGCCCACACAGTGATGATCGCGCCGGCCAGCCCCATCGCGACCGAGGGTCCGCTGCCACCATGGCGGAAGCCGGCGAGGAAGCCGACGAACTCGGTCACCAGAATGAGCGGGCCGGGCGTCGTCTCGGCGAGGCCGAGCCCGTCGAGCATCTCGCCGGCGGTGATCCAGCCGTACTGGCTCGCCACGTCCTGCCCCATGTAGGCGAGCACCGCATAGGCCCCGCCGAACGTGACGACAGCCAACTTGGAGAAGAACCAGCCAATCTGCGAGAGCACATGCGTTTTGCCGAACAGTGCCGCCACCGCCAGCAGCGGGCCGACCCAGATGCCGAACCACAAGGCTGCCGTACCGAGCATGCGAGAGACGGGGATATTGGGCAGCGCCGCAGTTGCCGTCGCAGCTTTTGCGCCCTGCCCCAAGGCCAGCAGGTAGCCGATCAACCCAGCGCCTGCGACGATCAACGGGTACGGCGCGCCGAAAAAGAAAATCGCCACGAACGACAGCGCGGCCAGCACCCAATGCTCGCGCCCCTTGAGCGCACGCTTGGAGATACGCAGCAGCGCTTCCACCACCACCACCAGCACGGCCGCCTTGATGCCGAGAAAAATCGCAGCCAGCGCCGGCACCTGTCCATAGAGCGCATAAATCAGCGATAGCGCGAAGATCACCGCCGCACCGGGTAACACGAACAGCAAACCCGCCGTCAGCCCGCCCCGGATGCCGTGCAGCCGCCAACCGATGTAGGTGGCGAGTTGCATCGCCTCGGGGCCGGGTAGCAACATGCAGAAATTGAGCGCGTTGAGAAAGCGCGCATCGTCGATCCACTTGCGCTCGTCGACCAGCATCTTGTGCATCAGAGCGATTTGTCCCGTCGGTCCGCCGAACGACAGCAGACCGATCTTCAGCCAGACCCTGAAGGCCTCGGCATAGGTGGGCGTCACGGTCGGCATGGGCAGTTCGTCTTTCATGGATTATCCCCGTGATGGTTTGCCCGCTACCCGAGCGACTGCGAGAGGCTACTCGCCTCTCGCGAACTCCCACCAGCGGCGCGGCCCGTGGACCACCCAAGACGGGTTTCAAAAGGGCTACGCCCTTTTGTGGGGTCAAGGAGTGAAACCCCTTGGCTGTTTCATGCCGAAAATACTGGCCCTACGCTGGCTTCGACGCGGGCCAGTTGTGCGTTTCGTCGGTCGCGTCGCGGCACCAGCGATAGAAGCAATCGTACAGCAGCACCATCGCATCGAGCTGGGCGAGATCGTCCTTGTACAGACGCGAGGCACCAAGCGACGCGGCGACGAGGCCGGCAGCCTCCGGTTCGAGATCGAGGCGCGCGGTGTCGGCGCCGCGTACGATGCGCGCGAGATGGCGCAGTGGTTCGGACGTGAGCTTGAACTCTTCCACCATCACATCGAAGGTGCATAGTTCGCCGCGGTGGCTCCAATAGACACCGTCGATATCGAACGGCGTCGCGCCGAAGCGATCGGCCACGGCCGGCACTTCCGATGGCGCGACGAACAGGAACACCGCGCTCGGATCGACGAAGCGGCGGATCAGCCACGGGCACGCGATGCGATCGATCTTGGGCCGCGCGCGCGTGACCCAGACGGTGCGGCCCTTGGCGTCGCGCGGCGGCAGTTTGGCGGCGGGCACCATCATCTGGCCGGCGGCGGCCCAGGCCAGCGCGCCGCCCTCGAGCGATTGCGCCTCGACGCCTTCATGGCGTAGCCACGCGGCGACACCCTGACTGAGCTTGAGACCCTTCTGGCAGACGACGACGACGGATTGGCCGCGCACACTTCCAGCCCAGTCGGCGACGGTGCGAAAATCGCGGCGATGCGCGCCTGGAATGAGCCTGGGGTCGGCATTGAAATCCTCATCGATGCAGGTGTCGATGATGACGGGAGCGCCGGGCGTGCCGATGAGGCGCGCAAGTTGGGGAACTGTGATTTCAGTGGGAGAGGGCATGATGCGTCCTTGTTTCTCATTCGAGCGTGCTCGAAGGGGCGGGACGCGATCTTTGGGCCGGAGCCTCACGGGGCAATCGCTGCAGCCCCATGCGCGCTTAGTCGCAGCCTCGACGGACACTGTCAATACAAAGCTGGTCCGGGATCAGAAGGTGCGCACGGCGCTCACATCAACGCCCGTCGATGGGCTCTCAACGGTCGTTTTTGCCGCGCGTGTAGCCTTCCACGACACTCAGCGACATTGCAAGAATAACAAAAACGTCGATCGAAGCGGCACACAACATTGTCCGCTGACACCGCATCGTGACGTCTTATGCCTACGGTCAAAAGTATTGACCGTTGGTATGGCGCTTTGCTTGCGCATGCCGACACCACTTCGCCCAAGGCGGCATACAGGTGGCCACGCGGAGCCGGCCGGCACGCGCCGCCAGCGGCTGCACAAGTCAGAAATTTACACTTTCGGTCTTCGTCGTCGGAGGCTTGTCGTGGCTCCCCGCCCGTGTGACTGCCGCATGCGGGGCAGCTCAAATCGCGCGCGTCCATTCCGCAGTTACTTCAACGGCGCTGCGTGTTCATGGGATTGCCCGAGGAAAGTGCGCACATTGGCTTGCGTCCAGGGGCGACGGCGGCTACAAGGCTTCATCCCGCAAGGATCACACCCACCGCACGGCGCACGCCGTCGGTCAATGGTGATGGGGAATCGTCTAATGGTAGGACTGCAGACTCTGACTCTGCCTGTCTAGGTTCGAATCCTAGTTCCCCAACCA
>JANYHP010000015.1 GCA_025359005.1 Hyphomicrobiaceae bacterium
TGCGCTTCCACGCCGTCTATTGGCCGGCCTTCCTGATGAGCGCCGGTGTAGCGCTTCCCGAGCGCGTGTTCGCCCACGGGTTCCTCAACAATCGCGGGGAATAGCTGCCGTCATGGCCGAAAGTCGCCTCGCGCAAAAAGAAAAAGCGCACGGCGTCGCGGCCGTAGGCACGCACGAGATCGAACGGATCGATCACGTTGCCGACCGACTTCGACATCTTTTCCCCGCGATTGTTGAGGAACCCGTGGGCGAACACGCGCTCGGGAAGCGCTACACCGGCGCTCATCAGGAAGGCCGGCCAATAGACGGCGTGGAAGCGCACGATGTCCTTGCCGATGATGTGCACAGAGGCCGGCCAATATTTTTTGCGCGGGTTGTCGCCCTTGTTGAGGATGCCGGTAGCGGTGACGTAGTTGGTCAGCGCGTCGGTCCACACGTACATGACGTGCTTGGGATCGGACGGCACGGGCACGCCCCAATCGAGTGTGCCGCGGCTGACAGACAGATCCTGCAGGCCGCCGGAGACGAAGCTGACCACCTCGTTGCGCCGCTCGGGCGGTAGAATGAAGTCGGGCTGCGCGGCGTAGTGGGCGAGCAGCTTGTCTTGGTATTTCGAGAGACGGAAGAAATAGGTTTCTTCTTCCGTCCATTCGACCGGCGAGCCGAGCGGTTCGCGGCGCACGCCATCCTCGCCGACGGTGGTTTCGTCTTCGCCGAAGTAGGCTTCCTGGCGGACCGAGTACCAGCCGCCGTATTTATTCAGGTAGATGTCGCCAGCGGCCTCCATGCGCCGCCACAACTCCTGGCAGGCCTCATAGTGGCGCGGCTCGGTGGTGCGGATGAAGTCGTCGTGGGCGGTGCCCAGGGCGGCCATCAGGTCGCGGAACTGCGCCGAGTTCTTGTCTGCGAGTTCAATGGGCGTGATGCCGTCCTTGAGGGCTGTCTGCTTCATCTTGAGGCCATGCTCGTCGGTGCCGGTCAGGTGGAACACGTCGCGCCCGTCGAGCCGCTCGAAGCGGGCGATCGCGTCGGTGGTGATGGCGGTGTAGCCATGCCCGATATGCGGCGCGCCATTGGGGTAGAAGATGGGCGTGGTGATGTAGAACGGTTTGGCGGAAGACGTGCCGATTTTCGATGAAGGCATGGGCGTGAGTTCCGTAACTGATTGGGGCCTGGACCGCGTGCACGGGCCGATGAAACTTTTGGGGCGAGGGGGCTCAGCCTGCGGAGGCGCGGCTCGGAGCGGGACAACACGGTCGCCTGAAGGACTGCGGCACCGTCTAGATCATCCACCCGGCGCCAGCAATGGCGACGCGCGGGCCGATCGCGTGCACAGCCTCACCGCATTCGTGCGGGGGCGTGGAGCATCAGCGCGGTGCGGTCGTTGATCATAGGAGAACCACTATCACAGTGGGTGAGCAGCGCCAGTGCTGAACGACAGAATGCACGCCTTGCTTGTGGATTTGGTTCGCACGTCAATTACTCCGAAGGGCCCTGCGGTCCTCTTGTGCCGTCCGGGTGCGTTGCTGTGCGCACACGCCAAACGAGTTTTGCGCATCCGGTGATTGTCAGCGCCGCGAGCGATGTGCTCCATGCGGACCGACTGCAGGCGTATTTGACGAAAGGAATACTTATGGACCTCGGGATTTCCGGATTGAGGGTGCTGGTGACGGCGGGTGCGAGCGGCATCGGTCTGGCGATCGTCGATGCATTCACACGCGAGGGCGCGCGCGTCCACGTCTGTGACGTCGACGAGGCGGCGCTGGCCAAGCTCCGCAGGGCTCATCCGGCTGTTGGCGCGACGCGCTGTGACGTGGCCAGTCGGGACGACGTCGCACGGTTGTTCCGTGATGCGAGTGCGGGGCTCGGCGGGCTCGATTGCCTGGTCAACAATGCCGGTATCGCCGGGCCGACGGGCCGTATCGAGGATATCCATCCCGAGGATTGGGATCGCTGTCTGGCGATCGACCTGACGGGCCAGTTCAATTGCGCCCGCCTTGCCATTCCATTTCTCAAGCTGTCGACCAACGCGTCGATGATGAATGTCTCGTCGCTGGCCGGCAAACATGGGTTTGCGTTGCGCGCGCCCTATGCAGCGGCCAAGTGGGGTGTCATCGGCTTTACCAAGTCAGCGGCGATCGAACTGGGGGCATTCGGCATTCGCGTCAATGCGCTGCTGCCGGGCCTTGTGGCTGGCGACCGCCAGCGGCGCGTGCTGGAGGCCAAGTCGCAGGCGCGCGGCATCTCCTATGCCGAGATGGAAGACCTCGCGTTCTCGTTCACGTCCATCAAGGAATACGTGACGCCCGAGCAATTGGCCGATCTGGTGGTGTTCACCGCCTCGCCGCGCGGGCGCACCATCTCCGGCCAGTCCCTGGCGGTGTGCGGCGACACCAACATGCTCGGCTGAAGCGTGGTGCTGGGGCCGCACGCGTGTTCCGGCGCCGGTTGGTTAAATACCTCAATCATTTTATCGCCTTGGCGGGGGAATGCGGCTGCGATAGATTGCACCCTGCAAGGTGATGCTCCATGCACGGGGCTAAGCCTTGCGGCAGTCGGGGGTACGCATCTGCAACCTTGTTCTGTGCTGCTCGGTCGTGGGCGCGCGGCACGGGACTTGCTCAGCATTGTCGTCAGTTCCGTCCGGAATACGCCCGGCGGCCCCCAGGAGGTGCGTTTTCATGGCATTCGGCGTCGCCCGGGCATTTTCCGACGACATCGCGATCGATCTCGGCACGGCCAACACGCTGGTCTACGTGTCCGGCCGTGGCGTGATCCTGAACGAGCCATCCGTCGTTGCCATCAAGACGCGGAACGGCACGCGCGAAGTGCTCGCCGTCGGCCAGAAGGCCAAGATGATGCTCGGCCGCACGCCGGAGAGCATCGAAACGATCCGGCCCATGCGCGACGGCGTTATCGCCGACTTCATCGCCACCGAGGAAATGCTGCGCCAGTTCATCAAGCGCGCCAAGACCATGCTGGGCTTCCGCCGGCCACGCATTCTCGTCTGTGTGCCGGCCGGCGCCACGCCGGTCGAGCGCCGCGCAGTTTACGAGACAGCGCTGTCTGCCGGTGCGCGCAAAGTTTATCTGCTGGAAGAGCCGGTGGCCGCAGCCCTCGGCGCCGGCCTGCCCATCGACGAGCCGACCGGATCGATGGTGGTCGATATCGGCGGCGGCACAACGGATATAGCGGTTCTGTCACTCGGCGGCGTCGTGCAGGCGCGCTCGCTGCGGGTCGCGGGTAACGCCATGGATGAGGCGATCATCCGCCACGTGCGGCGCAAGCATCAGTTGCTGATCGGGGAAAGCAACGCCGAGCGGATCAAGATCGAGGCCGGCACGGCCATGCTCGAGCCAAACGGCCGCATGAGCGAAATCCATATCCGTGGCCGCGATCTGCGCCAGGGACGGCCGAAAAGTGCCGTGCTCGGCCCGCACGATATCGCCGAGGCGCTGTCGGCGCCCATCGACGAACTGTCCGAGTTCATCCAACGCGCGCTGGAGGAATTGCCGCCGGAGGTGTCCACCGACATCTGCGAGCGCGGCATCCATCTGACGGGCGGCGGTGCGCTGCTCGACCGGCTCGACCAGGAATTGGCGCGGCGGATCGGCGTCACCTTCATCGTGCCGGAAAATCCGATGCATTGCGTCATCAACGGAACGATCAAAGTGCTCGACCAGTTCGCCAAGCGCGAACATCTGCTGATCAAGCCATGAGGGGGCAGCGACACCGCCGATGACCTCACCATGACTCATGAGACCTCTGAATTGCAGCCCGACACCTTCCGGCGCGATAGCTGGCAACCGCTGCTGGGTGCGCCGCGGCGCGCGGCTGACGGCGTCGTCTTCGGCGCTCTCATCGGCGTCTCACTCTGCCTTGTGGTGGCGAGCCGGTTTGATCCACCGGTGCTCGGGCTGGTGCGGCAGGCTGTTCAGGACGCAGCCTCCCCCGTGCTGCGGCTTGTCACCGGCGCCATCGCGCCGCTGCTTAACGCCCGCCGCATGATCGCCGAATGGCAATCCATCGCCGACGAGCGCAATCGCCTGCGTGATGAAAACGAGCGCCTGTTGGGCTGGCAGGCCCGGGCCCAGGCGCTCGAACGCCAGAACGTCGCGTTGGCAGATGTGGCGCACTTGGTCGAGGAGCCCAAACTCGCGTTCGTGACGGCCCGCATTGTCTCAGGGTCCGGTGGACCCTTCGTGCGTGCGGCCCTCCTCGATGCCGGCCGGGAGACCGGCTTGCAGCCGGGCCATCCCGTGATGAGTGCCCAGGGCCTCGTCGGTCGTGTGATAACGACGGGGCGGACAAGTGCGCGTATCCTGCTGCTCACCGACTACAACAGCCGCATTCCCGTCGTCATCGGCCGCAGCGCCGCCCGCGCGGTGATGCAGGGCGACAACGGCCCATACCCGCGCATTGCCTACCTGCCGCCCGACAGCCAGATCGGTCCCGGCGACGACGTCTTCACGTCCGGCGTCGGCGGCGTTTTTCCGCGTGGCCTGCGCGTCGGCACCGTCGTCGATGTCGGCGACCAGCTACGCATCGAGCCGGCAGCCCGGTTCGATCGCCTCGACTATGTCAGCGTGCTGTTCTACGAGCAGCTCTCCGCATCCCTGCTGGACGAAGAACGCAGCATCGAGGCGCGCGCGGTCCGCCGCCCCGGTACGGCCTCACCGGTGACACCGAGTTTCAGCCCCGGCTGGCCGACCAGCGCCGAAGGGGGGATCGCGCGATGAGACAGATGCTGCTCGCGCCGTTGCCGCTGCTGGCCACGCTGGCCCTTGTTGTCGCGGCCATCGTTCCGTGGGGCGGGCCCGACTGGAGTGAGACGGCGCTGACGCTGATGCCGATTGGCGCCATTTATTTCTGGAGTGTTCGCCGGCCCCACTTGATGCCCGCGGCACTGGTCTTTCTGATCGGGTGCGTCCTCGATGTGCTGATGCACGGTCCGCTCGGCATCTGGGCCGTGGCGGGGCTGGTCGCAGCGCTTGGCGGACGGACGGCGCGTCGCGCGCGCCCCCCTTTCGGCGTGGTGCGCTCGGCCACCCATCTGATCACCACGATGGCTGCGGCGACGACAATCGGCTCCGGCCTGCAGGCGCTTTCGGCGTGGCAATCCATGACGGTGATGCCACTTGTGTTCGCCATCACCGCGTCGATCGTGACCTATCCGCTGGTGGCCGGATTGCTGTCGCTCTTGGACGCACTTTGGCCCGCGGCGCCAGACCGGCCTCTGTTCCTGCGGGGGGACTAGGCGCCATGTTCGTGCACGACGAAGAACCGGAAGATAACCGCGCCCGCTTCACCCGCCGGGCCGCCCTGCTCGGACTCGGACAGATTGGCGTGTTCGGTGCGCTGGGTACGCGGCTCTATCAGCTGCAGGTCACGGAAGCCAACCGCTATGCCTTGCTCGCCGACGAGAACCGCATCAGTACCGAGATCCTGGCGCCGGTCCGCGGTCGTATCCTCGATCGCACAAGCCGGGTACTGGCGTCCAACACCGAAGGCTACCGTGCCGTCGTGGTGCCGGCCATCGCGCGTGATTTGCGCGGTGTGCTGCGGCGCTTCGCCGAGATTGTGCCGCTGAGTTTCGATGATATCGAGCGCGTCGTCGCCCGCTCGCGCCGGCAGTCGCCGAGCCTCGCCATCGTGATCGCAGCCGACCTCTCGTGGGAGCGGTTGGCGACGATCAATCTGAACGCGCCGCATCTGCCGGGGGTGCGCACCGAGCCGTCCGGCGCGCGTGTTTATCTCCCCGGCACGCACATGGGCCATATCCTTGGCCATGTCGGCAGTGTCGAGCGGCGGGCGCTGGACGACAATCCCGTGCTGCGCCTGCCCGGCATGAAGACCGGTCGTGCAGGCGTCGAGCGCGGTCTTGAGGAGACCTTGCGCGGCCAGAGCGGCAGCGTCACCTCGGAAGTCGACGCGCGCGGCCGCGTCATCCGCATCATCGACAGCGTCGAGCCCAGGGCCGGCCGCGACGTGACGCTGACGGTGGACGCGGATCTGCAGGAGGCCGTCATGACGGAGCTCGGCAAGTACCGGCGCGCCTCGTCCGTCGTCGTCGGCGTCCAGACCGGCGCGGTGCTGGTGCTCGCCTCGTCGCCGGGCTTCGACCCCAACGTCATCGCGCGGGCGGGCGAAAGCCGCGAGTGGGCGGCGGTGCAGGCATCCCCCGATGATCCGCTCAACAACCGGGCCATCCGCGGGCTTTACCCGCCCGGCTCCACGTTCAAGATGGTGACCGCGTTGGCGGCGCTGGAGGCGGGCAAGGTCGATCTCAAGGAGCGGCTGCCGTGCGAAGGGCGCTTTGAATACTTCGGCCAGACCTACCGCTGCTGGAAGCGCTCGGGGCACGAGAGTTGCGATATGCACAAGGCCTTGCGCGAAAGCTGCGACTGCTATTTCTACGAACTCGCGCGCCGCACCGGCATCGACGCCATTGCCGCCATGGCGCGCACGCTTGGCCTCGGCGTGCTGCACGATGCCGGCATCGCCGGCGCCAAATCCGGTCTGATCCCGGATCATGATTGGAAGCGCGGGCGCTTCGGGCGCGGCTGGCTTGGTGGTGAGACCATCCTCGCCGGCATCGGCCAGGGCTACGTGCTGGCAACGCCGCTGCAACTCGCCGTCATGACCGCGCGCCTCGCCTCGGGCCTGCAGATTGCCCCGACCCTGGTCGGCGAGATGGCGATGCGCGCCGCGGCCCAACCGTTGGCGGTCAAGCCGGCGCACGTGCAGGCCGTGCGTCGCGGCATGATCGCGGTCGTCAATGAGGATGGCGGCACCGGCAGCCATGCCTCGGGCGAGGACGGCGGCTACCTGCTCGCCGGCAAGACGGGTACGGCACAGGTCAGCTCTCATTCTCGCGATACAGCGCAGGGCGACCTGCCCTGGGACAAGCGCGATCACGCATTGTTCGTGGCCTACGCGCCTGTCTCGGCACCACGTTACGCGATCGCAACCATCGTCGAGCACGGCGGCGGCGGTGGCGCGGTTGCTGCCCCCTTGAGCCGGACGATCATGGATTTCGTGATGGCGCGCGATCCGCTCGGCAAGCCGGTCGCAACTGTGCTCACTGGCCCTTCGCGCCGACTGGGGGATGGGTGATCATGCGGACCACCGCGACGCCCTTCGTCGTGCGCCATTCGCTCGCCGGCCGCATCGTCCATCTCGACTGGCTCGTGCTGGTGCTCGTCGCAACGATTGCGTCGGTTGGGGTGGCCGCGCTCTATTCCACGGCCGGCGGCCGTTTCGATCCCTGGGCCGGACGGCATGCTTTGCGGGCCTGCGCTGGCCTCGTGCTGATGCTCTGTGTCGGTCTCGTGCCGTTCCGCGTCTGGCTGCGGGGCGCCTATCCGTTCTACCTCGCCGTGCTTGTGGCATTGGTGGCGGTGCCCTTCTTCGGCGTCGCCCAGATGGGTGCGCGGCGCTGGCTCGGTTCGGGGGACCTCTCGGTGCAGCCGGCTGAATTGATGAAGGTGGCGTTGGTGCTCGCCCTGGCGCGCTACTATCAATGGCTGAACCCGTCGCGCGTGTCGCATCCGCTCTGGGTGGCGTTCCCGCTTGTGGCGATCGCGGTGCCGGTTGCGTTCGTTCTCAAGCAACCCGATCTCGGCACCGCCGTGCTCGTCCTCGCCACCGGTATCGGCGTCATGTTTCTGGCGGGTGTGCGGCCGGCGTATTTCGTGGCAGGCGCCGCGTCGTCGATTGCGTTGGGCAATTTCGTCTGGCCGCATCTGCAGGACTATCAGCGCCGCCGCCTGATCACCTTTCTCGATCCCGATCGCGATCCGCTCGGCGCCGGCTACCACATCGCCCAGTCGAAGATCGCGCTCGGCGCCGGCGGTCTCAAGGGACGCGGCTTTCTCGGCGGCACGCAAGCGCAACTCAATTTCCTGCCCGAAAAGCAGACCGATTTCATCTTCACGATGTTTGCCGAAGAAACCGGTTTCGCTGGCGCGCTGGTGCTGATGGCGCTGTACGCCGCCCTTATCGCCAGCCTGATCTGGATGGCGCTCAGGGCGCGGCATCAGTTCGCGCGGCTGTTGGCGTCGGGCATGGCGGTGGTCATCGCGCTGCACGTCACCGTCAATATCGCCATGGTGATCGGTCTTTTGCCGGTCGTCGGCGTGCCGCTGCCGTTCGTGTCGTATGGTGGCACGTCGCTGCTCACGTTGATGTTCGGCATCGGATTGGCGTTGTCCGCCCGCCTTTCGGCCCGCGAGCGCCTGCGTCGCGACGAGTTCGGTGCGATGTTCTAACGCGACCGTCTCATTGGATCTGGTAGAGCGGCGCTGCTTCGTCTTCGACCTGCCGGCGAGCCGGTTTTGCGGGGGATCGCGCAACTCGGTCGGGCACCTCGCGCGGCTTTGTGCGCGCTGCCACGCGCGCTTTCGGGCTCTCACGGGGCTCAGCGTCGAGACGGCGCTGCGTTTCCGCGCGCACTTTATCTTGCGGGGATTGAAGCGGCGCCAGCGATGCCAGCAGCAGGTGCGGGCTGGTTGCGCTGATATCGACCGCGCCGACGGTTGCGACGCGAACGACCGGTGCCGGCAGGGCGGCAAGCGCTGCGACCGCCTCTTCCGGGCCGATCACGTCGTTGACGACGTCCATCAGGCCCACGTGCAGGTCGGGCGGCTCCAGTTCGTCGGACGGCGCTGCCTGGAAAGCCGCCGCGAGAGCCGCCGACTTCATGTGCGTTTGCGTGGCCATCAACAACAGTTGCTGCGTCGAGTTCAGCGCCAGGGCCGGCAGCGGCTGGTCGCCGTTGAAGAGGGCGGCGCTGGCCCTCGGGTCGTCCATGCTGGCGAGTGCCAGATTGTCGTAGCGGCCGAGATAGCCGGCCACTTTCGGGTAGATGCGACCACGCCGGTAGTGAGCGTCCGGCTCGCTTGGCGCTTCGATGACGACGGTCAGCAACTGCATCACGCCGCCCCGGCCAAAGCCGATTTTTTCGGCAACCCCGCGCGATACGTCCAGGGTGCGGCCGGGATAGTACGGCCCGGCATTGTTCACGCGCACGATCGCGGCCCCGCCCGTCACCGGCGACCAGACCAGCAGCACCGTACCGTCCGGATGGATGGGGCTTGCAGCGTTGTCCGGGGCCGTTGCGTCGAACGTGGCGCCCGACGAGGTCTCGTTGCGCGGGTTGAAGCGGTCGTTCTCAGGGCTGTCGTAGTAGGAGGCGACGACTGGCTCGATGACGCCACGGCGTGCCGCCGTTTCCTCGACCGTCCGCACGCGATGGCAGATGTCGTTGTAGCAATGGACAACGCCCGGCAACTTGGCCGCGGCGATGGTGACGCTGGCGTGCAAGCCTATGGCCGCAGCACACAGAGCGACCCCGGGGGCGCCAACGCCCCGTACCGACCGCCATGCCGTGCGCCCACGCTGCACCATACACACCCCGAACGCACGCCACACCGGCCGGTGCACCACCTGCGAGGGGTGGGATTACACAGCTTACCTACCTTTTAACATGGTTGCCATTAATTCAAACTTAATCGGCGACATACCGGCCACGCCAGTCCATTTTAAGCGTCCCCTGCGCCGTCCGCGTGACACCCGGCCGAGGCCTGTGTATCCATGCCCCGCTGCCCCCCGCGTTCCCCAGCATGAGGCGTCGCCGTGTCCGAGACCACCCAGCTCTCCGAGCTGATCACGCTGCGCGACTTCCTGCGCTTTGCCGTCTCGCGCTTCCGTGAGGCGGGGC
>JANYHP010000029.1 GCA_025359005.1 Hyphomicrobiaceae bacterium
CGCGCGATGTCGACAACGGCTCCAGCACTTCTTTCACGGCGCGACCGGCGGCGGTCGGTGCCTTCTGGCTCTGCTGCCAGATCGCATTCACTTCCTGCTCGATGTAGGGGGAGGTCCAGTTATTCAGCATCACGAAGAAAAATCCGACCGCGAACATGGCCGTCACGTGTGCCAGGAAATGCCCGCCGCCGACACCGATCTTCGACAGCACATGTTGCCAGCGCGGCTGTTCAACCGCGTCCACATACCAGACGAGCCCGGCAAGCAAGCCGCCCAGCATGGCAGCCAGCGGCAACGACACGAGGCAGGCCTGCAAGAGATAGAGCGGGAAATAGCTGAACGTCTCGAAGTAGCCGGTGTGCAGGCCCACCGCATCGATCTTGCCGGCCGAAATATCGTGGCGCTCGACGACGGTGTAGAACTGCCAGGTGATCAGCCAGTAGATCGCGCCGATACCCAGCGCGAACGGAAAATTGTAGAGCGGGAACAGCAACACCTTGAGGCTCAGCAGACGGCTGAGACCTTTGCTCGGATAGCAGACGGGTGCCTCCTGCTTGAGCAGGCGCGTGGGTTTGACACGCGCGCGGCCGCGCAGGGCCTCGTCGATGGGCTTTATGACCTCGCCGACCACCTCGCCGACATTCTGCTCCATTTGCTCCTGGACACCGCGCTGTCGGCCCTTGCGCAGCTTGATGTCGACATCGCGCGCGTGCCATTCGGCCTCGGGTTCAACGCCGGCAGTGGCCGTGCGCTGGTCCACGGTGGCGCTCTGTTCCGGCCAGCGGACGGAGATGTTTTCGCGCAGCACGTGGGTCGGATGCAGGAACGCGCCGCCGCCGCCGGCCGTGATGAAATGCACGCCGATGTCGCTGGCGGCATAGCGGTTGTAGTGGTGCCAGTCGCCGGCGAGCACCGCGCAGATGCGCGCGCCGCGCTTTCTGGCGATCGTCGTGATCTTGAGGAAATTCTCCTCCTCGTCATCCTCGCCCTTGATGTCGGCAATCACCCAGTCGGGCTCAGCGATGCAGATGACGAGATTGTCGCCCGGCCCCATCTGCTCGGCGATGAGTTCGAAGTAGTTGATCTGCGCCGCATCAAGATATTTGGAGAACTGGATGTCGGGCCCCCAGATCCACCAGTTGTAGGGCAACCGCAGCGCCCAATAGCTGCAGTGCTGCTGGCATTGCCAGCCGCCGATGGTGTTGCCCTTGTGCTCCGACAGCTTGTCGCGCGACGAGCAGAACAGGCTGTCGAAAGCATTGAGCCCGTCATACCAATCGTGGTTGCCGGGGATCGCGAACAGCTTGCGTTCCGGCGTGCGCAGATTGAAGGCCCAGTTGAAGGGCGTGATGAGGCGATGCTTGTAGCCTTCGCGCGTCGCCTGTGGGTAGCACTGGTCGCCACCCATGATGAGGGTGTCGCCAGCCGGCAGCGGTTGCTCGATGCCGGGCACCTTCAGCGCGTCGATGGCCAGCAGATAGGCCATCGCATAGGTGCTTTCGAAGCCGTCGCCGGTGTCGGCCACATAGTCGACCCAGAAGGCGCCGTTGCTGTCGAGCGCAACGCGCTGCATGGGATCGTCGGGCGTCGGATCGCGATAATCGTAGCGCTTTGTCAGTTGCGCCGCCGTGCCCGGATCGGTGGCCGCCTGGATCAGCCGCTGATCGGCATACTGGCCGAAAACGGTGGACACGATGGTGCGCACGCCGATGCGGGCGAGCAGCCGCGGGTCGTACCACGACACCATGCGCGGCACGCGATCCTTCTGCAGTTCCTCATAAGCATCAGTGGCCATGCGTCCCTCGCATCATCGACAATGTCTGCAAGGGACAATCCGCGCGAACCGCGCCGCCCTCCAAAGCCTGCGGCATGGTGGGGGGAAAGTTTGGCCGATGCAAGACAGCCGACACACAGGTCGTGTTTCGATTTGAAATCGCAAAAGCAAGGGCAGCTTTCGAAGTTCAGCGGTCACGCACCGGCAGCGGCGCGACGTGAGTGAGCCAGTGCGTCCGTTGGGCGGCTCTGGAATTTCTTGACCGCCGACTTCCGCTGCTGTGAAATGCAGACGAAGAGAACAGAAGCAGTCTGGGCCAGGAGCTGGCTATCGCGATCCGTATATGTAGCGGCAGCTTTCTCCAACATCGGAAATGTGAACGCTTGCCGCCTTGGTGCCATTGCAACACACTCATGCATTCCTGCTTGTCCCAATAGCACTGCGCCAGGAGCATGTGGATTGTGTGCCGAGTACGCCG
>JANYHP010000035.1 GCA_025359005.1 Hyphomicrobiaceae bacterium
TGTTTGTGGCGCTGGGCGCATGGCCGGTGCTGGGTTTCTTCGGGCTCGATGTGCTGCTCGTCTATGGCGCGTTCAAGCTCAACTACCGGGCGGCGCGGGCCACCGAAACGGTTGAGGTCACGCGCGACGATCTGACGATTACGCGCGTGGGTCCAACAGGCCGTCGCCGGAGCGTCACGCGATTGAGTTCTACGTGGGCGCGTCTGCAGGAGGAGGAGGCGCCAGACGGCACGGTGGCGCTGTCACTCGCATCGCACGGCCGCCGCTATGCTGTCGCCCGCGATCTCGGCAGCGACGAGCGGCGCGGTTTTGCGCGCGCGTTGCGGGCGGCCCTGTTGCTGGTGCGGGAACCCGAACGTCTGTGACAGAGGGTGGCGCTCAATCGCTGGCCCGGCGGCGGGGCGGGACGTTGTCGTCGAGGCTGCGGGCTTCCGAGGGGACCATTACCGGGATGCCGTCGCGGATCGGGAATGCTAGCCGGGCAGTTCTGCTGATCAGTTCCTGGCGCGTGGCATCGTATTGCAGCGGCCCGCGCGTCACGGGGCACACCAGAAACTCGAGGATGCGGCCGTCGGTTTTGGCCGTGCGGAGATCCTGTGCGGCGCGGTCGGTCATGGTGCGGCCCTATTGCAACGTCGAGCCTGAGCTGCCGCCGCTGGCGGCCAACTCCATTTCAGCGAGTGCGATCAACATTTCGGCGCGCGCCTTCAGCGTATCGGCTTCCAGCAGCGCCTGTTTTTCCTCGGGTCCGTAGGGGCTCATGACCGAGAGTGAATTGACGAGCTGCTCGTTGCCCGAACGCCCGATCGATTGCCAATCGGCCTTCAGATTGCGCGTCTCCAGGAAGCGTTTGAGCGTGGCCAGCAGCTGTTCGCGCGGGACGTCCTGCTCGCCTTTGCCGGCCATCAGGTCGGCCGCGAATGGCTCGGCCTGCACGCGAAACGTCCGATAGGGCTTGGCGCCGGGGATCTCGTCGCCTAGACGGCAGCGGATCACGCCCGTCAGCGAGACGATCATGCGGCCGTCATCCAGTTCTTGGAACGCCATGATCCGACCGATGCAGGCAATGGGCCGGAGCGGCACGTCCGATCCTTGCGGGCTTTCGCTGTTGATCGGTTCATCACTATCGTCGTTGGCGGCTGTGAATGCGCGTGACGGCTGGACGATGGCCACCAGGCGATTGTTCGCAATCGCGTCGTCGAACATGGCACGATAGCGCGGCTCGAACACGTTGAGCGGCAGTCCGGCGCGGGGCAGCAGGATGCATCCCCGCAAGGGGAAAACCGGCAGCGACGCGGGAAGGTCTTGCGGGCTCTGATAGCGGTCGGTGAGCTTCATCGCCGGATTTTCCCGCATACTGCGTCAAGGGTGAGATCTATGATCGTGACTGCTCTCGCATCGTAGAACAGTATCAGGAGAAGAGCACCGCAGACAGGCGCCGGCGCCCGTCGAGCGTGGCTTCATCCTTGGGTCCCCAGGCTTCGAAGAACTGCACCAGCTGTTTGCGGGCCGCTTCCTCGTTCCACTTGCGGTCGCGCCGGATGGCTTCGATCAGCTGACCGGCGGCATCGGTTTTGCGCCCCTGAGCGGCTAGTGCGATCGCCAAGTCGATGCGGGCCTGATGGTTCTTTGGATCGGCAGCGATGGCTGCTTCCAAGGGAGCGGTGTCGCCAGCTTTGGACGCCTGCCTGGCGAGGTCGATGGCCGCCTGGACGCTGCTGACGGCGGCGAGATTTCGCTTGTCCGGCGGAACGAGGCCCAGCGTCTGCTCGGCGCGTTCGAGATCATTGCTCTTTAGATAGCAGCGCGCGAGGCCGGCCAAGGCCTGCGCGTTCTGTGGCTCCTCTTGCGCCACTGCCGCGTAGATCTCGGCTGCTGCCTGCAGGTCGCCGGCCTCCAACGCCGCGGCCGCGTTGTCGAGGGCTGCCTGGATCTCGTCGCCGGCATCGGGCCCCAGGTTGCGGTCGATGAACTGCTTGATGGCAGTTTCCGGCTGAACACCCATGAAGCCGTCAAGCGGCCGGCCATCCTTGAAGGCGTAAACTGTCGGCAGCGACTGTACGCGCAACTGTCCGGCGATGGCGGGATGTTCGTCGGTGTTCATTTTGACGAGGCGGACCTTGCCGCCGTAGCCGCGCACGACCTTTTCCAAAACCGGCGTCAACTGTTTGCAGGGGCCACACCAGGGCGCCCAGAAGTCGACCAGAACCATCACCGTTTTAGACGCCTCCAGAACGTCCTTGGCGAACAGGGCGGTGGTGGTGTCCTTGATGACGTCGGCGGCGGCGCCAGGGGCGGCCAGACCGGCATTGGATGGGTTCAGGGGCATGACAGTGTTCCTGGATTGTGCTGCGGCAGGGCGTCCTTGCGACGCGCCTTGCGGAACCGTGACGGTATGACCGGCGGGGGGCCGGAAATCCTCAGAATTGGTCATGCACAGATGAGATGCCGCGACCGGCTGGTCAAGCCCCTGCGATCGGAGCGCTCAGGCGTGTTAGCAGGCTGGCCGCTTAGCTTGGCGCATTTTCCGCGGTCAGCCGCGCGATGCGTGGGGCGTGACCCATGGCGTGGATGAAGCGGAACAGGTCGTCGCGGCGGATGCTGGTGGTGGCGGTATTGACCAGCGGGTGGCAATTGATCACGTCATGGCTCGTGAGCGCCTCATCGACCACCACGGTGACGCGGCGGTCGGGGTCGTTGATCAGGGAGAAGGCGGTGACGGAGCCGGGTGGCACTCCGAGGACGTCCATCAGCAAGTCCGGCTTGCCGAACGAAAAACGCCCGCAGCCCAAGACCTTGTGCAGATTTTTTAGATCGACAGCCGTCTGCGCCTCGGCAATGACCAGAAAAAGCGCGCCTTTCGCGTCCCTGAGGAACAGGTTCTTGGTATGGGCGCCAGCAATGCCGTGGGCGACCTCGTTGCTCTCGACGACGGTGAAGACGGCTTGGTGCTCGACTGTGGTCGGGGCGATGCCGAGAGACTCGAGGCGGGCCATCAGATCGGCGCGGGTGGCGGGGCTTTTGTGCTGCATGGACGCGGTTTAGCTGGCGCGCGTGCTGCTCGCAACGTGGGTTGTGCATTTGGTTGCTGCCCCTCATCCGCACTGCATCGGAGTTTGGCGCATGCGCGCCGGCGCCCCCTCTCGCCCCGGCGGAAGGCACCTGGGAGTAGCGGAGGGTCCGTCGGTCACCTTTGGTTAACGCGCAGGTGGTAGAAGAAACCAACTAGTCGTGGCTTGGCTGAAGCCAAGGCGCGGTTCGTGCAATTTTTTAACTTCGACGCCGGCGCCTGCTGGGTCCGTCGCTGACCAGCCCCGCTTCCGTCAAGAAGGCGCCATGCTCGGCGCCTACCCTTTGACGGTATTCAAAGCATAGGTGTTGCTTGACCCAGACTTCACAGGATGCGGCTCCGCCGGTGCGGCCAGCGGCCGAACTTCGGTCGGCGAGCTGGTTCGTCCGCCGTGCGCTGATCGGGTTCTTTGCGCTCTCGGTCTTCATGCTCAGCGGTGCGTGGCTGCTGCATGCGAGCATCGATCCCGACACGTCCGTCGTCGCCGATGAGTCCCAATCGGAATAGGCGCGCGCTCTTTCGGTGTCCGGTGCGACGTTGACTAGAGCGCTTTCCACTTGGTTTGGATCGAGGACACGCGCTCTAGCCCTTTGTTTGTCGCATTTTCTGCACCAAACCGGTGTCCACTTTGGTGGAAAATGCTCTAGTTGCGCGCAAAAGTCGGCTGCCACATTGGTGCCGCGCCGCGCGCGTAGCTGCAATCGCTTTGTCCCGTTCGAGACGTTCCCGACCGACCGGCAAAGTTTTCCGCCAGAGTTTGAGGGTTGCATGCGCTCATGCCGTTCGTAATGCGTAGACCAACCGCCGCGATGACATGGACCGTGCGGAGGCTTGCAGCTGTCGCGGTGCTGGTCGGCGGCGCTGCCAGCCTCTTGCACACGACCTCGGTCATGGCGGCCCGCAATGGAGCGGATGCGCCGGCTGCGCTTGTCGTGCCGGCGCCGGTGCCAGTTCAAAAGCCAGCGGCCGCGGTCAAGGCCCGTGTGACTGCCGAGGCTGCGGAGGCTGAGCGTTTGCGTCGCATCAATGGGGCGCAAAGCTGGGGCTACCAGCTCAACGGCATCAAACTTGACGAATTGCAGCGCTCACCGTTCGACCTGCTGGTCGTTGACGCAACAACCGGTCTCGCGGCCGAGCGCCCATTCCGCCGTGTGGAGACCGAAAGTCTCAAGAAGAGGCCGGACGGTACACCACGGCTGGTCGTGTCGTATCTGTCGGTCGGCGAGGCGGAAGACTATCGGCCCGAGTATTTCTCCAAGGAATACATGGAGGAAGATGCTCCCTCGTGGCTGATGCACGAGAACAAGGACTGGAAGGGCAACCGGATCATCAAATTCTGCGAGGATGGCTGGCAAAAGACTATCCTCGGCGACGAGAATGGCAAGAGCGTCTATGGCGGCGACGAGTCGTCACCCCTCTATCGGCTGATGGATCTAGGCTTTGACGGCGTTTATCTCGATCGAGTGGATGTCTACGAGGAAGTCGCCAAGCAGTGCCCCAATGCCGAGGAGCGGATGGTGGATTTCATCGTCCGGCTCGCGGCGCACGCCCGCAAGCGCAACCCGCATTTTCTGGTGATCTTGCAGAATGCAGAAGATCTGTTGAAGCATCCGCGCATGGTCAAGGCGCTGGACGCGGTGGCCAAGGAATCGCTTTTTCATGGCTGGGGCGGCGGTGACGGCTCCAATGGCTCGGCGATCAACGGGGCCGAAAGCGTTCGCTGGTCCGTGGATCGGCTGGGGCTGATGAAGAAGGCGGGCCGCCCGGTATTCATCGTCGACTATCCGTCGAACCGGACCCGCGCGGACCTCTCTGTCAAGCGCATCCGTGAGCAGGGTTATGTGCCCTATATCGCGCCGAAGAGCCTCGGAATACTGAACCTGCCCGGCCGCGATTTTTGATCGTGGGAGCAGGTTGAGGCGTTGGAAATTCCGAAAGGCGGACAAGGCGCGGCCAATGGCTCGGAGCCAGCGCTGCCCTCATCCGGGTCATGCCATTTTTAGCGGCTGCGCGCCAAGGCGCGCGTAGGGGCTAACCAATCTGAAATGTTGATCTGGTGTTCTGGGGCGGCCGGACTGCGGCGGTGGCTTGGGGCTTTGGAACGCATGACGACGACGGCCCTTGATGCACGCCGCTCACCTGACGCGCGCCGCTACTTCCAGGAAACCGGGCAGTTGCCAAGCGGGTCGGCCCGGCTGCGGGAACTCGATGCGTTGCGCGGGATTGCGGCGAGCATGGTCGTCGCCGTTCATTTCGGCATTTGCCTGCCGGGGTATCAATCCAACGCCGTGCTCGATTTCGCCTATGGGATGGTGTCGATGGGCTGGGCCGGGGTCGATCTGTTCTTCGTGCTGTCGGGATTTCTGATCGGGTCCATCCTGCTGAAGTATCGGGGTACGCCCAATTTCTTCCGGGCGTTTTATGTGCGGCGTGCGGCGCGGCTGTTTCCGCTCTATTTCGTCACGTGCGGCACCTATTTCCTGCTGCGGCCGGCGCTGGTCGCCAATGGCAGCGATGTCGCCATCTGGCTGTTGCGCGGGGATGGACGCGAACTCCCGTCGTGGAGCTATTTTTTCTATCTGCAGAACTTCTATCAGGCGTCGCTGATGACGGGGGGGTCGCAGTGGCTGATGGCGACGTGGTCGCTGGCCATCGAGGAGCAATTCTACCTGCTGGCACCGCTGTTTATCTGGGTGGTGCCGCGGCAAAGGTTGGGGCTGTGGTTCGTGACGCTGGCGGTCATGGCCATGCTGTTCCGCACGATGGATTATTTCAACACGGGCTCGTGGGTGCCGGGGGATGTGCTGCTGGTGTATCGCGCTGACAGCCTGCTGAGCGGCATGTGCGGCGCGCTTTTGGTGTCGAATGCGGCGATCCGGGCTCGCCTCGTCGCGCACAAGCGCGCGCTTGCGGTCTGCTTTTATGTGGCCTGTCTGGCGTTTGTGGCTATGACAGTTTTCAAGTCGCATCCGTCGGATGTGTTCATCACCACTGTGGGGCATACGGTGCTGGCGGTGATGAGCCTCGCGGTCATCTTCGGCGCGTTGTTCACCGATGTCTGGTTCGTGCGCGTCGTGCTGCGCAGCCGGGTGCTGATCGCGCTCGGGGACCTGTCGTATGCGATCTATCTGCTGCACATGCCGGTGCTGGGGCTCGTGGTGCTCGGGACCGGGGTCGCATTCGGGGCCGATCAGCGATTGCCCGTCGCAGTGCATCTGGCGCTGGCGTGCCTTGTCGCCAGCCTGACGTTTCTGTTGGCGAAGTTGTCGCAGGTCTGGCTGGAGCGGCCGTTCCTCGCGCTGGGGCATCGCTATCAGTACAATGGGAAGGGCGCTGCGCCGCAGCGGATCGAGCAGCTGGCCTAAACGGCTGGCAGGTCACATCAGCCGCGCAGCTTTCAAGCTGGTGTGGCCGCTGCGGCCGACGATGACGTGGTCGTGGATGGTCACGCCGAGCGGTCGCGCAGCGTCGACGATCGCTTTCGTCATGTCGATGTCGGCGCGCGAGGGCGATGGGTCGCCGGATGGATGATTGTGCACCAGCACCAGCGCGGTGGCGCCCAATTCGAGCGCGCGTTTGATCACCTCGCGCACATACACTGGCGTATGATCGACGGTGCCCTGCTGTTGCACCTCGTCGGCGATCAGCTGGTTGCGCTTGTCGAGGAACAGGATGCGAAAGCGCTCGATGTCGTCGTAGGCTTGTGCCGCCTTGCAGTAGTCGAGGACCGATGTCCAAGTGGCGAGGACGGGGCGGCCCATCAGCTGGCTCTGCATCATACGCAGGGCCGCTGCGCGCACGATCTTGAGTTCATCGATGGCACGCTGGCCGATGCCCGGCACTTCGCGAAGGCGCTCGGGGCTGGCGTTGATGACTTCATTAAACGACTTGAACCGGGCGAGAAGCGTCTTGGCGAGCGGCTTGGTGTCGATGCGCGAGGACGCACGAAACAGCACCATTTCAAGCAATTCGTAGTCGGGAACGGCTTCCGGACCGCCATCGCGGAAGCGCTCGCGTAGCCGTTCGCGATGGCCGTGGCGATGATCGGGCTGCTTGGATGTCGGGCTTGCTCCCGCGACGTCGATGCCGGCGATGTCGAAGAGCCCGCGCTCGCCGGTGTCGGCTGCGGTGTCGACAGCAGCCGTCTGCGTCGAGGGTGTCTGGGACGCGCTGTCTGGCCGCGCGTTCGATTTATGATTGGCACCTGTCATGCGCCGTCAGCTCCCCGCACACGGTGCCACGACCGAATTCCACTTGATGACTATTTCGCGCTGAAGGTGGGTTTGTCGAGCCCCTTTGGCGAGTAGGTGAACACTTCGCAGCCGTCTTTGGTGACGCCGACGGTGTGCTCGAACTGCGCCGACAGTTCGCGGTCCCGGGTTACGGCGGTCCAGCCGTCGGGGAGAATTTTCACGAAGGCCTTGCCGAGGTTGATCATCGGTTCGATCGTGAAGATCATGCCCGGTTGCATCGTCACGCCCGGTCCCTGGTCCTCGCCCTTGGTGTTGACGCGGTAGTGCAGGATGTTGGGTCGGTCATGGAAGACCGCGCCGAGGCCGTGGCCGCAGAAATCCTCGACGACGGAGCAGCGCTCGGCCCGCGCATAGGCCTCGATGACGCGACCGATGTCGCCGGTGGTGGCGCCCGGTCTGACGATGGAGATGCCGCGCTGCAGCGCTTCGTAGGTCACGTCGATGAGGCGCTCGGCTTTGCGGGGGATGGCGCCGACGGCATACATGCGGCTCGTGTCACCGTACCAACCGTCCAGGATCAACGTCACGTCGATGTTGAGGATATCGCCCTCGCGCAGCGGCTTTGGCCCGGGAATGCCATGGCAGACGACGTGATTGATCGAGGTGCAGATCGATTTGGGAAAGCCACGGTAATAGAGTGGCGCCGGATAGGCCTTGTGGTCCATGGCGAATTCGTATGACAGGGCGTCGAGCCGCTCGGTGGTGACGCCAGGCTTGACGTAGTCCTGCAGCATGTCGAGCGCTTCGGCCGCGAGCCGTCCGGCGTGGCGCATGCCCTCGAATGCGTCCGGGCCATAGAGCCTGACGGCGGCATCGGTGTCGGCGGTGCTGCTCTTCGAAGTGCGGGCTAGTCCGAGCGTCGTCATGCTGGGTCGATCCTCGGTGGCAGCAAGAGCGCCCGCCAAGGGGCCGCCGTGTCAGGGGAATTGCCATTCAGGCAGGCGGGATGCCTACACCACAGCCGGGCCTTCGCCAAGGCACGCGCTGCCGTCAATTGCCACGGATCAGTTTGATGATGCTGGAGAAGTCTTGTCCCGCGGCGCCATGGGCCGCGTGCAGGGCGTAGAGTTGTGCGGCTGCTGCGCCGAGTGGCGTGGCTGCGCCGCTGGCGGCGGCTGCTTCCTGCGAGAGCTTCATGTCTTTCAGCATCAGGGCGGTGGCAAAGCCCGGCTTGTAGTCGTTGTTTGCGGGTGAGGTGGGCACTGGGCCGGGCACCGGGCAATAGTTGGTCAGCGACCAGCACTGGCCCGACGACGTCGACGCGACTTCGAAGAGCGCTTCTTTCGAGAGGCCGAGTTTCTCGGCCAGTGCGAAGCCCTCAGAAACGGCGATCATGGAAATGCCGAGGATCATGTTGTTGCAGATTTTTGCGGCCTGGCCGGCGCCAGCCTCGCCGCAGTGCACCAGCTTCTTGCTTACGGCGGTGAGATAGGGCTTGGCCGCCTCAAACGCCGCCGAGCTGCCGCCGGCCATCAGGGTCAGGGTCGCGGCTTCGGCGCCGCCGACGCCGCCGGACACGGGGCAGTCGAGGCTGAGTTTGCCGGCCTTGGCTGCAAGCTCGTGAGCCACGCGCGCGCTGGTCACATCGATCGTCGAACAGTCGATGAAGACGCAACCCGTTGGGGCCGCTTCGAGAATGCCCGATTTGGTGTAGACGGCGACCGTGTCCTTGCCGGCTGGCAACATGGTGATGACGGCGTCGGCCCCCTTGGCGGCCTCCGCGGCGGTGGCGGCCTTCTTGACGCCGCGCTTGGTGGCGGCGTCAAGGTTGGCTGAGACCAGGTCAACGCCCCAAATCTCGTGGCCCTGCTTGACCAGGTTGGCCGCCATGGGGCCGCCCATGTTGCCGAGGCCGATGAATGCGATTTTTGCCATGGGGCGATCTCCGTCCGCTATCGATCCGTTCGTCAGGTGTTATGACAGTCACGCAGGCTGCATCACAATACGGCGAACGGCAAAGGGTGGTCTCAGCCCTTCTGCACCAGCATGTGGCGGGCTTTTTCAAGATCGTCGGGCGTGTCGACACCTAGGGGGACCGTTTCGACGATCATGGCGTCGATGCGCATGCCGTTTTCCAGGGCGCGCAATTGTTCGAGACGCTCGCGGCATTCCAACGTCGCGGGTGGTAGCGACACGAAGCGGTCGAGGGCTGAGCGCGTGTAGGCGTAGATGCCGATATGGTGATAGAGGGGGCCGTCGCCGGTGGGGGCGGTCGCGCGCGTGAAATAAAGTGCCCGAAGGCGGCGGGACTGGCCTGCATCACGCAGCGGCAGGCCGGTCGCTTCGTCGACAGGCGTGCCGACGGCCTTGACGACGTTGGGATTTGTCCGCTCGCCTAAGTCGCGGATTTCGGCGACCAGCGTCGCGATGTCGACGCCGCCCGAGGCCAGCGGTTTGAGGCAATCCTGGACGAGACGTGGCTCCAACGTTGGCAGGTCGCCCTGGAGATTGACGATGACCTTGATGCGACCGTCGGGGTCGAGCCGGCTCAGCGCCTCATGGATGCGGTCCGATCCGGTCGTGTGGGTGTCGCGCGTCATGGCCGCCTCACCGCCGGCGGCCTCAATGACGGCGGCGATCTCGGGGCTGTCGGTGGCGACGACGACGCGGCCGACGCGAGCTTCGACGGCCCGCCGCCAGACGTGGACGATCATGGGTACGCCATGAATGTCGGCGAGCGGCTTGTCGGGCAGGCGCGTGGCCTTGAGCCGCGACGGTATGGCTACCAG
Organism: Hyphomicrobiaceae bacterium; assembly: GCA_025359005.1. Lineage (GTDB taxonomy): Bacteria > Pseudomonadota > Alphaproteobacteria > Rhizobiales > Hyphomicrobiaceae > JABFRJ01. Next base: position 10,053 of record JANYHP010000035.1, read on the forward strand.
GGTTTCGTTCACGGCATGTCCCAATTCTCGTGTCGCCTCCTGGGAGGCATGTCCTGCCGCGATGGCTGCGGCACGGTGACAATTCGTCTCGGTCTCGTGGTGTTAGAACGGACCCGTCTGCTGTTGCAAGGTGGAGGCGGACCCGTATATTTGCTGCCGATCAGACAGAATAATCTGGCTGTCACCGGGGCGTGCGTTGTAAGTCCGCATAGGGACGGCGCGGCCGGACCAGACGATGATCGCCGCAAGACTCTGAATACCGAAGACTTTGAAAGCCGGGGACCCATGAGCGGAACGAGCCAGATCAACACCATCGCCATGGGTGTGCTTTCCGCCGCCCTTTTCGCGTTTGGTGGCAAGACCTTGATCGATATCGTGGGCTCTGGCCATGGGCATGGGGAGGCCAAGCCCGGGTATGTACTGCCGATGCCCAAGGGTGGCGGTGCTGCCGGCGGGGCCGCTGTGGC
>JANYHP010000039.1 GCA_025359005.1 Hyphomicrobiaceae bacterium
CTCCTTGTGGCGGATGGTGACGCCGGTGTCGTCGAGGCCGACGATGCGGCTGTTGGTGATGGCGACGCGGTAGACGTAGCGAGCCAGATACTCCAGTACCGCTTCGGCGCCGTCGCCCCACGCCGTGCAGTGGGCGACCCAGGGCTTCTTCCACGCCGCCTCCGGCAGGACCAGATCGGGCCGTCGCTTTGCGAGTGCGGCCCTGAGCTTGCCGCGCACGAGCTCGGCCAGCGCCTTGGTCGGCACCAGATAGTCGGGGCGCGCCGGGCACCAGCTCTGGCCATTGGCCGACACGCCGCCGCCGGTCACGAGGCAATGCACGTGCGGATGGTAGACGAGCTGGCCCGTCGAGGTGTGCAGCACGGCGAGCACGCCGACGGTGCCGCCGACGTATCGTTTGTCGCGCGCCAGCTCGACGATCGACTCGGCCGCTGCCTGCATCAGCGCGGCGTAGCCGTCGCGCTGGTTAGCCCGAAGTTCCCCGGACTGGAACGAGAACGAATTGCCGATTTCGCTGGTGCAGCCGTAGGTTCGAAGATTGCCGAGGCGGTCCACGACTGCTTGATGTAGCCATGTATGCGGCGCAATGACTCATGCCGCGTGCGCGCAAATCATGTTTTTGTGTGTCATGCACATCGACACGATCCCCAATCGCAATTCGCGGCCGGCCTATCTGCTGCGTGAGAGCGTGCGCGACGGCCGCCACGTCAGGAAGCGGACGCTGGCCAATCTGTCGTCGCTGCCGATCGACCAGATCGAGCAGATCAGGCGTGTGCTCAAGGGGGAGAAACTCGGGCCGGTCGAGGACGGTCTCGAAGTCGTCGGCTCGAAGCTTCACGGTCAGGTCGATGCCGTGTGTTCGGCGATGAAGCAGCTCGGTTTCGACAAGCTGATCGACCCGAAAAAGTCACGCGAGCGCGATCTCGTCGTCGCGATGGTCGCGGGCCGCATCGTTGCACCCGAGGCCAGCAAGCTCGGCATGGTCGGTGCCTGGACAAACACAACGTTGGCGGATGATCTGGGGGTCGCCGATGCTCACGAAGACGAGCTCTACGAAGCGATGGACTGGCTGATCGAGCGCCAGGACGACATCGAGAAACGGCTCGCGAAACGCCATTTGAAGGACGGCGGCCTCGTGCTGTTCAATCTGACGTCGAGCTGGTTCGAGGGCGTCACCTGCCCGCTCGCGCAGCGCGGCTACAGCCGCGACGGCCGGCCGGGAACGCTGCAGGTCAACTATGGTGTGCTGACGGACGATCGAGGCTGTCCCGTTTCTGTCTCGGTGTTCGAGGGCAACACCGGCGATCCGAAAACGCTGCTGCCGCAGGTCGAAAAAATGAAGAAGGCCTTCGGCATCAACCGGCTCGTGATGGCCGGCGACCGCGGCATGATATCCAGTGTGCAGATCGACGCGATGCGGAAGATGGACGGTGTCGACTGGATCACGGCGCTGAAGACCGGCGCCATCGCCAGGCTGGCGGACGCCGGCGCGCTGCAACTCGACCTGTTCGACGAGAGGAATCTGATCAGCTTTACGCATGCGGATTATCCGGGCGAGAGACTCGTCGCCTGCCGCAATCCGGCGCTCGCGAAATTGCGTGCGGAGAAGCGAAAAGACCTGCTCGCCGCGACCACCGCCGAGTTGGAGAAAGTCGCCTCCATGGTCACCGGCGGGCGGCTGCGCGGGGCCGGCAAGATCGGCATCCGGGTCGGCCGGATCAGCAACAAATACAAGGTCGGGAAGCACTTCGACATCGACATCGCCGATGCCTCGATCAGCTTCAGCGTCAACCTGGAGCGCGTCGCGGCCGAGGCCGCACTCGACGGGCTGTACGTGATCCGCACCAGCGTCGCCAAAGCCGACATGACGGCCGAGGAGGCCGTGCTCAACTACAAGAAACTGGCCGAGGTGGAGCGCGCCTTCCGCACATTGAAAGGTGTCGATCTCCAGGTCCGTCCGATCCGGCATCGGCTGGAAACGCGCGTGAAAGCCCACATTTTCATCAGCATGCTGGCTTATTACGTGCAGTGGCACATGATCCAGGCGTGGCGGCCGCTGACGTTCGCCGACGAGGCCGGCGAGGACGCGGCGCGCCAGCGCGATCCCGTGGCGCCGGCGAAACGCTCGAAGGCAGCGCTCGCCAAGGTCCACACGCGTACGCTGCCCGACGGCACGCCGGCGATGAGTTTCGGTCGACTGCTGGCGCATCTGTCGACGATCGTGCGCAACATCGTCCGCCCAAAGAGCGCCAAGCCCGGCGAAGCCACCTTTACCCTCACCACCCGCCCCAATCCGAAGCAGCAACAGGCCCTCGATCTGATCGCCGCCATCACAGTGTAGACAGGAACGCTCGCTCCGATTCAATCGCAACCGGTTGAAGCGGCAGGGAAATCGTCATTGGCGGTTGGGGAACTTCGGGTTAGGGGCATGCGGCTGAACCTCATCGACGCCACGCGGGCGCTCGCCAAGCGTGGAATGAAGGTTACCGCTGCCAAGCGAGCTGTAGAGACTATGGTCGAAACGGGCGAGGCCGTCGCCGTAGTGCCCACG
>JANYHP010000069.1 GCA_025359005.1 Hyphomicrobiaceae bacterium
GTTGGACCGCTCTGCAATCTCATGACCGCCGACGTCCGCTGCTGTGAAATGCAGCCAAAGAGAACAGAATCAGAGTGGGCCAATACCGACACAACCTAGACACGGATCATCAGGTGGCATGTGCTTTCCGTGCACGCGAAGTCGGTGGTCAATACCGTCCTCGTAACCGCCGCAGCGCAAACAACCACATCCGAGTACTGATTGCCTAATTGATCGCAATCGCAGGCTTCTCCCTGCTCACCGCTGGCAGATCGAAAAGAAGAGCCGTAGCGTGGCAGAGTGAAACGCGCGCTTACGCGACGTGGTCATTGACGGCGCGACCGGTACTCTGGCAAGTCCGATCACTCGCGTGCTACCGTCCGGTTCCCAATTTGAGAACAGGCCAACAGGGTTCCACCAATGAAGCCGAGTGCAGTTGTATATCTTCTAATGCTCACTTTAGTCAGTTGCGATGCACAAGACGACCCGGGATCTGGTAAAAATATTCGCGGAACAATTTATAGTAAGCAGGCCGCGTTTGGCGACTCCGAGCTTCGAGGAGGATTCATGATCGCTGTTTCAAAGCGCGGCAGACGGTGCGTTTACCTAGGACCTTCTACCAAACGCTGGAGTTCTTCCGAGATCGAACGTGAGGCAAGCTTCTGCGTTGAGAGGGATATTGAGAAGATAGATAAAACGGCAATCACAAAAAGTGATACGGGTTATGAGAGATATTTAGCGTCAGTCCAGTTTACAGCCAATAAATCAGACGGTAGCGGTATCTATAAACTACTGTATACCTCTTGCGGCAGGGCTCCACTGAATGTCCAGTTCAAATGCGAGCTGCAACCGAACGTCTATGTCATTACATTTACTGGTCAAGATTGCTCTCTGCGTGTGGAGGAACCGCAATCGGTAATCACCAGGGCCACGTGTGAGGTTTACGATTAAATGCACGCGTGAAATGCTTCGACAAGTGATGCTTTAATGGTCAGAAATGACGTTGCATCGCTCCGACTGCAGAGGCGGACGCCCCCAATGGCCCTAATCCAAAACGTCGCGTGAAAGTGCTCACGCCAATGTCCGCTAGCACCAAATCCTGACATTGGCATGTCACTTCGAGGACAAGTGGAGGGTGACTGCAATGGGTCACGACATGCCGCTCTCACGTCCAACTGACCTTCAGCTAACCTATCCATGACCGGACGAACGGCACGCCTCTCGTTGGCGTGGCCCATAGGGCGGAACTTGCCCCACCGCAATTCCATTCCTGATGTCGTTCCTTGGCAGTTGGTCTTGCGGCTTCAGCGGAAGCGGGCGGCCCAAGGCGGGGAGCGTTGCAGCCCTTACAGAGTAATCCTGTTCCGTTGCGACCCGCACGTCTATTGGGCTGTGCGCAGATCGCGCAAATGCTCGCCGTGCACACGAAACGGCATCGGCCCCGCAGAGGTGCGAGGCCGATGGTAGTCTTGCAAGTCAGGTCAGCCACCGTCGCGGCACGGCCCTCAATTTGTCGACGACGGATCCTCGCTCGACGGGCCGGCGGGTATGACCACCTTGGCGGGCTCGCTCGGCGCCTCGTTGGCCGCAGCTGCAATCGCCGCCTTCGTCCGGCGCACCGGACGCCGCAGAAACTCTGGTTGCTCCGAGGGCTGATCGGCAAGCCGTTCGCGCCGCCGTGGCGCGGGCGCTGCGGTTGGTGCCACTGGCGGCTCGCTCGCCTTCGGCGGCGGCACCGGCAACGGCTGCGGCACAAAACCGACAGGTTCCGCCGGCACCGGACGCGGCGCGTCGACCGGCGGCATCACGCGTTCGACCACATCGGGGCGGTCCTGGCCGCGATCCTGGCGCTCGAAGCGGTCCTGCCGCTCCGGACGTTCGGCACGCTCCGGGCGCGGCCCACGCTCCGGTCGGAACTCCTGCCGTTGCGGGTCGGGACGCTGAGCGTCCGGCCTGTGCTGCTCAGAGCGCTGATGGTCAGGCCGGTTCTGCTGATCAGCCCGAGGGCGGTCGCCCCGATCGAAGCGCGGCTCATAAGTGCGGTTGCCGTTTCGGTCGCCCTGGCCATTGCCATTTTCGTTCGGCCGAAAATTGCGGTCGTTACGATCACGGAACCGGTTGGGCTGCTGGCCATCGCGCCGGAATGGCCGATCGCCACGCTGCTGGTTGTCGCCATAGCGATCGCTCTGGCCCTGCGGACGGTCGTAGCGCCCTTCGGGCCGCTGATCGTTGCGGGGCTGGTTGCCGTGCTGCGGCGGCCGGTGCTGGGGCGCGTTGCCGCCTTCGCCAGCCGGCTGCGGGGCAGCATTCTGAGCGGGCTGCACCATGCCCGGCTGCGGTCCGCCGCCAAAGTCGTCCTGGTTGCCGTCCATGCCGTCGTCGTCACCGTCTTCGCCCATTTCGAAGCCTTCGCTTCCGGGCATGCGGCGGGGCGTCTGGTTCTGCTGGTCGCCCGGCGTCTGGAACTGCTCGCGGTAGGCCATGATGATGCGGTTATAGTGCTCGGCGTGCTGGAGATAGTTCTCGGCAAGCACGCGATCACCGGCCGACTGGGCGTCGCGTGCCAGCGCCAGATACTTCTCGGCGATGTGCGCCGGAGTCCCGCGCACCTTCACGTCCGGCCCGTTCGATTCAAAGCTGCGCGTCAACGGGTTTTGACCCTTGCGCTGGTGATTGCCACCACCGCTGCCACCGCTGCTGCTGCCGCCATGGCCGCTGCCGCCGTTGTTGTTGCGACCGCGCCCGCGGCGGTTCTGCTGATGCTGTCCTGGCCTCACTGGCGTATAAGCTCCCATTGGATTTTTAGGGTCTCTAAAGGTTGCGCACTCACGCGTCTCGGTTGGACGTGCATTTCAGGCGGCGACGCTCAAGCGGTTCGCGTTGCTCGATCTCTCGCCGGCGTCCCCGGTCTGTGTTCTTGGCCTGACTTCTTGGCCCAACTTCTAGGCCTGTGTTCTTGCGGTTCCCGACCACCCGGTTCCCAACGCCCCGGTTTTTCGCCGTCCCGTTTCACGGGCGAACCCGTCATGCCTGCCCGTCGTGCTGTCGGCTGCAGTCGATCCTGCCCGTGTGCGACACCTTGGCGATGCCATAGCCCAATCGACGCAAGAGCCGATGCCCCGGTCAATAACATGGGTCAATCACATGCCAGCCACCAGCTAGCGCTCGATCACGACCGCATTCAGCGCATCCAGGGACTTTTCCGCACTAAGTGTCACAAGCCTTTAGGCTTTCTGAGTCCGACAACGTTGTTTAATCGTCGACCGACCTCGAACACCAATTTTTCATCGAGAAGCACACGTCTCTGATGCGGCGCACCGTGTTGGTTTGCGGCTAGCGGCTCTGGGTTCAACAGCCTGGCGCCATAACGGGTGTATGCGCGCTC
>JANYHP010000088.1 GCA_025359005.1 Hyphomicrobiaceae bacterium
CAATCGCGTCGTGCTCAAGTTCGCACCCGCCGCATCGCGCGGGCACATCACACGCGACGCATTTTGATCATCGGGGGACCCATCATGACTGCCGCTGCCACTGCGCCTACCGCAACTGCGCTCCCATCGGACCTTTCCGCCAAACGTGTCCCGAGCCGGCTCGAAAGCCAGATCGACGCCGCCTGCAAGCGGGTCGCACCGCTTTGGCCACTCAAACATTTCGTTGCCGTGAACCCGTTCCTCGGCTTTGCCGGCCAATCGTTCGCGTCCGCTGCCGCACGCCTGAAACGCACAGCGCGCACCGACATGCTCATGCCACGCCGCTTCTATCGCGAAGCACTCACAGCCGGCACGATCGATGATCGCGCGCTTGCCGCGGCTCTTGCCGCACAGCCCGCGCTCGCCGCCCGCTTTATCGATGCCCAGTCGCTGCGCGCGGCGGCCGCGACCGAGCCTTCGGTCAGGGCGCCCGCAGCCGCTGTCGTAGCAACGGTTGCCGAGGTGGTCGACGGGCCAGCCGCGGGCGACCGGTACCAATCGCTCGTTGCTTTCATGATCGACGAGATCTCGAGCTTCTGCGCGGCCTATTTCGACGAAGGCCAGTCAAGCTGGCGCATGCCGGTTCGCCACTTGAAGCCTTACGCCGCTTGGCGCGCCCTCATCCGGCACGATCGCAACCCGGAAATGATGGGCATCACCGACTTCCGCAAGACCGTGCTCGCCCTGCCAGACGATCCGGTCAAGGCCATCGCAGTCGTGCTCGCTGGCCTCGGAATCCCCGACCGCGCGAACGAGGACTATCTGTTCCGCTCCTTGTTCGACATCGGCGGATGGGCCGCCTACGCGCGCTATGTCGGCTGGGACAAGGAACTCGACGGAGCGTCCGACGATACGCTGCGCGAATTGCTCGCCATCCGCGTCGCCTTCGGCTACGGCCTCTTTTGTGCGCGATCGGATAGCGCATTCCGCGAGGCATGGGCGCAGGCCATGGCCGCCGCCGCGCGACTGCCGGATGACGAGGCGCCCGGGACCGACAAGGACCTCGCGCTAGACCTGCTGCTGCAGGATGCCTACGAGATCGCCTATCGCACGCGCCTGACCGACATGCTGACCCGCTCAGCGCCGGCCGCCGTCGTCGAGCGCTTGCCGCACCGCCCGCCGGTCCAAGCTGCGTTCTGCATCGACGTTCGCTCAGAGGTATTTCGCCGTGCCTTCGAAACGGTGATGCCGGCCTCCGAAACGATCGGCTTCGCCGGCTTCTTCGGCTTCCCCATCGAATATGTGCCAATTGGGCAGGAGCGGGGCGGCGCGCAGTGCCCTGTCCTGCTGAAGCCCGCGTTCACGGTGTGCGAAGCGGTCAAGGACGCCGGCACCGCGACTGAAAGCGAAGTGCTCGGTCTCCGCCTGTTGCGCCGGCGCGCTGGCAAGGCGTGGAAGTCATTCAAGGTCTCTGCAGTCTCGTCTTTCGCCTTCGTGGAGACGGCGGGACTGGCCTTTGCCGGCAAGCTCGCGACCGATGCACTCGGCTACACGCGCCCAGTGCCGAGCCCGAGCGTCGATGGCATCGATCCAGCGATGGCCGCCCGGCTCGGTCCGCGCATGACGCCGCGCGAGGTTGCCGGCCGAGCGACCGGCTTCACGCCCGAGCAGCGTGTGGCGATGGCCGAAGCCGTGCTTAAGGCGATGTCGATGACCGGGCCGTTCGGTCGTCTCGTTCTGCTCGCCGGACACGGTAGTACGACTGTCAATAACCCGCACGCCTCTGGCCTCGATTGTGGAGCCTGCGGTGGCCATACGGGCGAAGCCAACGCGCGTGTAGCGGCGGCCGTGCTCAACGATGCGCACGTGCGCACGAGCCTCGCCACGCGCGGCATCACGGTGCCCGAGGACTGCTGGTTCCTCGGCGCACTGCACGATACGACGACAGACGAGGTGCACATCTTCGATGGCGATCAGGTGCCGGCTGCACTCGTGCAGGATATGCCCAAACTCAAGCAGGCCCTCGCGCAGGCGGGTGCACTGGCACGCATCGAGCGCAGCGCGCTGCTCGGTATCGACAAGCGAAAGAAGCTCGATGCGGCCATCGTCGGGCGCAGCCGCGACTGGTCGCAGGTGCGGCCCGAGTGGGGCCTGGCCGGCAACGCCGCCTTCATAGCCGCCCCGCGCGTTCTCACACGCGGGCTCGATCTCAAGGGCCGCAGCTTCCTGCACAGCTACGAGCATGCCCAGGACACCAGCTATGGCGTTCTCGAGCTGATCATGACGGCGCCCATGGTCGTCGCGAGCTGGATCAACCTGCAGTACTACGGCTCGACCGTGAACAACGCCGCCTTCGGCAGTGGCAACAAGGTCCTGCACAACGTCGTCGGCCAACTCGGTGTGCTCGAAGGCAACGCCGGTGACCTGCGTACGGGCCTGCCAATGCAATCTGTGCACGACGGCACGCGTTTCGTGCACCAGCCGCTGCGGCTCAACGTGTTCATTGCAGCCCCGCTTGCAGCCATGGACGCCTTACTTGCAAAGCATCCGGGCGTGCGCGACCTGGTTGCCAACGGCTGGCTGTTTCTGCATGCACTCAGCGACGACGGCCGCGTGATCAAGCGCTGGCATGGCCTTGGCGACTGGCGGCAAGTCTGACATGCCGGCGATCGTCCAGCACCCCTACCGCGGTCTGTGGG
>JANYHP010000120.1 GCA_025359005.1 Hyphomicrobiaceae bacterium
CCGAAAAAGTAGACCGCAATGCGCCGATGCCACGAAAAAACCCCGGCCTTTGCAGGCCAGGGCGGAGAGACGGCGTTAGGCTTTGGGGGATCGAAACGCCGTACTGCGATGATTCCTATGGGCGGCGGCTGGCGTGCGCCACTGCAATCAGAGTATTCGTGCAGTGCTGGGGGCCAAATTTGCGTCTTTACTGTGGATAAATGCGCGTAAAATTCACTGAAACGGTGATTGCAACCCCGGGTCGTCGATGGTGCGACATACAGCCGCTGCTGCTGTGACCACGACTGGTGCAGAATAGCTCGCTCGGTCCCGCCCTGCGAGGTACCTCCCATGCCGACTTCGACTGCCAGCGCCTGGACCGTCAACGACACGCAAAGCCCCATCGGGCCCGGCATGGCCGTCCACCTGGGTGCCCAAGTCGCGCGGCTCGGCTGGTATTGGGGGCTGTCGCGCCTGATCGACCGGCGAACACGCGCCGCCGGCCTTGGCTCCGATTACAAACCCAGACGCCCGGTTCCTTCGTTCCAGGACCTCATCGCCGATCTCGGCCGCGTGCTCGTCGAGGATGCCGAGGCCGTCCGCCGCGGGCTCTATCCACCGATGGCGGAAGCAGGTGACACGCTCGCCGACCATATCGGTCGCATTCGCGCGATGCTCGCCGATGTGCCGGATGCCCTATCGCGCCGCGCGTCTGAAGATACCCAAAGCGCGCGCGCATCCGATGCCGCGCGAGACGGCGCCTTTCCCGACTACTACGCGCAGGATTTTCATTTCCAGACCGGCGGCTACCTAACCGAACACTCTGCCCGGCTTTATGACGTGCAGGTCGAGACGTTGTTCATGGGCGCCGCCGGTCCTATGCGCCGCCGCGCGCTCGCGGCCGTTGTCGACGCCGTTCGTGGCCGCGACCAGCGAACCCTGCACTTGCTCGATGTGGCCTGCGGCACCGGCCGTTTTCTGCGCCAGGTGCGCCTGACGTTTCCGCGTCTTTCGCTGTCGGGGCTCGATCTGTCGTCGGCATATCTTGATGAGGGCCGCCGCCAGTTCCGCGATCTGCGATCGGCTGATTGGCTGGCCGCCAACGCCGAAGCGATCCCATTGCCAGATGCGAGCCAGGATATCGTGACGTGCATTTTCCTGTTCCACGAATTGCCGCCGGAGGTGCGCGTCATTGTTGCCGCCGAAATGGCGCGGGTGCTCAAGCCGGGCGGCCGGCTGGTCTTCATGGACAGCCTGCAGATGGGTGACAAGCCGGCCTGGGACGGATTGCTGGAAGCGTTTCCCGTGCGCTTCCACGAGCCCTACTACCGGCACTATGCCATCGACGACCTCGACGCGGTGTTTACCCGCGCCGGCCTCACGCCGATCGCCCACGCCACGCCGTTCCTGTCAAAGCTGATCGTTTGCAAAAAAGCCTGAGGCCCGGCCACGCGCCTCCATAGAGCATTTTCCACCAAAGTGGACACCGGTTTGGTGAAAAAATGCGATAAACAAAGGGTTAGAGCGCTTTCCTCGATCCAAACCAAGTGGAAAGCGCTCTAGCGCGACCGGGGTGTTGAGGTGCGGGCTATTCTGCTGGATCACTCGCCGTCGCGGCAGGCTTCGTAGCGGGCCCACCAGCGGGGCGAGCCGGTGTCGAGGGCGCGTTGCTTCAGCCAATAGCAGCTCGAATAGGCCGCGTAGACCACAGGCGCGCCGGCGTAGTAGTAGTGGCCGCGACGGCGATCATGATCCTTGTGGATCACCTTGGTGCTGGACGAACTCTTGAGCGAGAAGCTCTTGGGCGAGGAACTTTTGCTGGAAAAGCTGCCCTTTGATCCGCCCATCGACCCACCCATCGAGCGGGCATCGGCGCTGGGCGCAGTGGCGGCGAGCGTTGCGACGCTGAAAGCGGCGGCGGCGGCGAGCGTGAGAAGTTTCGACATGATGGTATCTCCTTGGATGGTTAAGCCCGGCGAACCGGAGCAAGTGCGGGTTGCTGTTTCAGGTATCGGCGACCGTCTGCCCCAGGGGGTTTTCGGCGCATCCTTGTCGCCGCGCTTCACGTGGCTGGCTTGATGCTGTTACAGTCTCGCTCAATCCCCACGTCGCGTCTGTTCCCAAGGACACACCATGCAAGATACCGCCCCGCGCTCCGCCAAATCCGTTCCCTACGACTGGACCGACCCATTCGATCTCGACAGCCAGTTGACCGAAGATGAGCGCGCCATCCGCGATACGGCGCGCGCATACGCACAGGAAAAATTGCTGCCGCGCGTCACCCAGGCCTACCTGACGGAGACCACCGATCGCGCCATCTTCGACGAGATGGGCGCGCTGGGCCTGCTCGGTATGACCATCCCTGAGAAATACGGCTGCGCGGGCGCCAACTACGTCGCCTACGGCCTGGTTGCCCGCGAGATCGAGCGCGTCGATAGC
>JANYHP010000189.1 GCA_025359005.1 Hyphomicrobiaceae bacterium
CGACCTCCAGCTGACTGGTGATGATCGTGCTGCCGCGGCCATGCCGGTCGTCGACAATTTCGAGAAGGTCGCGTCCCTGATCCGGCGTCAGACTGGTGAGCCCCCAGTCGTCCAGGATCAGCAGTTCGACGCGCGCGATCACCTTCAACAGCCGCGCGTGCCGACCATCACCGCGCGCTAACGCCAACGCATCGAACATGCGCGGCACGCGCTGATAGAGTACGGCGCGATCGTCACGACAGGCTTTGTGCCCGAGCGCACATGCAAGCCAACTTTTTCCAAGGCCCGTCTCCCCAATGATGATCAGGTTTTGCCTGCGATTGATCCAGTCGCCAGCGGCGAGCTTGGCGAACAGTGGCTTGTCGAGTTGACGCGGTGCTTTCAGATCGACGTCTTCGATCACAGCTGCCTGCCGGAGGCCGGCAAACTTCAATCGATTGCCAAGCCTCTTGTTGTTGCGGCTGAGCGCTTCGCGATCAACAAGCATGCCGAACCGTTCTTCGAAGTTGAGCGCCGCCACATCGGGCAATCGTCGCTGCTCTTCAAGCGCCTTCGCCATGCCGGCGAGACCAAGATCGATCAGTCGTTGTTCGGTTGGGTGGGTGAGCATGTCGTCGTTCCTTTTCTTTTCCACACGCCTGAAGTTCACATGCGCGTCTTGCGTCAATGGAAGTAGCCGGAGCCGCGGATGTTGCCGTGCCGGATTGGCGGTGTGTCCGGTACGGGTTCGAGTGCAAAGGCTTTATCGAGGCCGTGCTTGAGGATGGAGGCGATCGAGCCGTAGCTGACAGCGCCGATGGTGTTGCCGCGCCGAGCCGCGGCTTCGAGGCGCGCGAGGCCGTAGGTTCTGCCGAGCCCGATGATGCCGAGGCATGAGCGGAAGCCCTGCTCCGGATGCGGCTTGGCTTTCATGATCGCTTCGAACAGCGCCACCGTGGCCGGGCCAACCTTCGCCGCCTCGTCCATCATCTTGGCTGGCGTCCATGCTGCGTAGCGGCGGTGCGCACTTGGCATGTGCTCAGTTATCGTTGTGTGGCGGTGTTTTACGGCCGAGAACATATGAGATGCGACGCGCTCGCCCTTGTGGAAGATCTCGACGGTGGTTCCGGTGATGCGGGCATCAACAATCTCACGGATCAGATTCGAGGGTACAGAGTAATAGTGGCCACCGATCTCGATATGATAATCCGGCGCGACGCGCGCCCGCTTCCAATCCGCGTACGCGTAAGGCGTCACCGGCAGCGCACCGAGTGCCGGGCGATCGATTGATTCCAGCAGTTCTGCGCGGCTTTGGCCGAACGCCTTCATCACCTTGGCGTTGATCGTCGCCACGCAGTCGCGGATCGCCGCGTTCAACTCAGCCAGCGAGAAGAAGCGCTGGTTGCGCAACTTCGCCAGCACGAAGCGCTCAACAATTTGAACGGCAACTTCGACCTTGGCTTTGTCGCGTGGGCGAATGATCCGCGTCGGCAGCACGACGCAGTCGTAGTGATCAGCCAAGTCCTGATAGGTGCGGTTGATGCCCGGCTCGTAGCGCGACGGCTTCGTCACACCCGCCTTCAGATTGTCGGGCACCAAAGCCTTGGGCACACCGCCGATGGCCGCCAGTGCGTTCACATGCGCGCCGATCCAATCGGGCAACGTCTCTGTCCAGCGCGCTTCGGCGTACGTGTAGTTGGACGCGCCGAGCGCCGCCACAAAGATGCGCGCGCGATGCTCAACGCCGGTCGCGCCATCGAACACCGCGATCGTGTCGCCGGCCCAATCGACGAATAGCTTTTCGCCCGCCGCGTGATGTTGGCGCATGGTCGGCGAGACGCACTTCTTCCAACCGCGGTACTGCTCGCAGAACCAACTGTAGGCGGCCCCTTGCGGATGTTCGGCGCGGTACTCTTGCCAGAGCAATGTCAACGTCACGCCGCGCCGCTTCATTTCGGCGTGGACGATAGCCCAATCAGGCTCGACGTCCGCCGCGCCCTTCGCGGTCACCCCGGGCGGGTACAAACGGCGCTCAAGTTCACCATCATCAAGGTCATCGGGCAGCGGCCAAGCAAGCCCGGCAGCGCCAGCCCGCTGCACAGTATCGGTCACCGCAGTGCGGCCAATACCGGTCGCGTCAGCCACCTTCCGGCGGCTCATGCCAAGTTCAAACGTCAACCGCAAAACTTCACGGATCTTCTTCATCGACAGTCTCTCTGCTGGCATCGTTCACCCCCTGGTTGCCAGGAGACCGAGCCGCTGATTCGAATGTCGACGGGTGCGCCGTTTAGGCCGCCATCACCTGCTGTCCGCAATCACCATTTGCCTGTCCGCCTTCCCACCGTAATCGGTGGCCGCCTTCGACCGTATTTCGCAACGTCGCGGTCGATGATCCGCCGCAGCTACCCTCGTCCACCGTCCACGCCTTGATTGTCCGCCGTCGCCGCGGCGCGTACAACGTGACGGTCCTCTCGGGTCCCGACGATCTGACCGACGTCCGTCTCGCCGCCGACGCCCTTCACCCCGAACTGGCGGCTTGTCGAGCCCTCCAGAACGCCGGTCACAAGGGTCCGGTGAAGTTCCACTCCGAGGCCACCGGCCCGACGACCCTCACTGTGCGGTCGCCCGCCCACGGCATTGAC
>JANYHP010000243.1 GCA_025359005.1 Hyphomicrobiaceae bacterium
CCCCAGGCCCTTGGCGGCTTCGAGCCACAGATCGCTGCGGTTGGTTTTGGCAACCAGCGCCTTGATGTCGAGGGCCGCGTCGAACTTGCCCCAGCGAATGTTCTCGGTTACGAACCAGCTATCCAGGCTTTTCCACGGGTAGGACACTTCACCCTTCTCGCCCCAGAACTTCATGGCGAGCTTGGGTTCACTGACCTTGCGGCCGCGGCCGTAGTTGATGTCGCCTTTGATGCGGCCGATGATGTCGGGCACCGGCACGTTGAACCATTGGCGCTTGCCGATGATCGCTGCCATCTCGTCCTTGTTCTCGGGCTTGTCGCACCATTGCTGCGCCTCCATCGTCGCCATCATGATGGCGAGTGTGGCCTTGGGATTGGCGTCCACCCAGTCGGCGCGCATGCCGAGCACCTTTTCCGGATGCTTGAACCAGATCTCGCCCGTGGTGGCCGCTGTGAAACCGATGTCCTGATTGACCAACTGCTCGTTCCACGGCTCGCCCACGCAGAAGCAATCCATTGTGCCGACCTTCATGTTCGCCACCATCTGCGGCGGCGGCACCACGATCGTCGCAATGTCCTTGTCCGGATCGATGCCACCAGCCGCCAGCCAATAACGGATCCACAGATCGTGGGTGCCGCCGGGGAACGTCATGGCCGCCTTCACCTCTTTCCCGGTGGCCTTCTTCTTCTCAAACGCGACTTTGAGCGCCGAGCTATCCGTGCCGACGGGCAGGTCCTTGTATTCGTTGGAGACCGAAAGGCCCTGGCAGTCCTCGTTGAGGTTGAGCAGCGTATACATCGGCAGTGGCTGGCCGTTCTGCATCACCTTGCCGGTGGTGTAGAGGTGCGTTTTCGAACGCAGAATGTGACCACCGTCGATGCCGTTGGCCTTGGTGCCGAGCGCCATGTTGTCGCGCGTCGCGCCCCACGACGCCTGCTTGGAGATATCCATCTCGGGCAAGCCGTACCTGGCGAAGATGCCTTTCTCCTGCGCGATGACCAGCGGCGCTGCATCCGTCAACGCGATGTAGCCGAGCTTGGTGCCCTTCACTTCAGGACCGACCGCCTGGGCGAAGGCGCCGCCCGGAAAGGCCGCCTTGGCCGCCAGCACGGTCAGGCCGGCCGACGAAAGCCGCAACAGCGACCGACGTGAAAGTCCGGCCGACGTCTGCCCCATGCTGCGTGTGCGAGACTGCATTCCTGCCTCCAAGCCACGAGGCCGAAGCCCCGAATTGGTTAACAAAAAGCAAGTCCCATGCCAGCCGCGAAAACAAGCATTTAATTGATTAAATTCAACACACTGACGATTGGCGCGCAGCCGCACGTCAAGGCCTTTACGCCTGAATAGTCGGCAAGCCACCGCCCGTGCGACCAAAAATAGTGCACCTGCGAAGAGAGGCCGAACCGTGCCAGCCAACACCGGGATTGCAGGCGTGCCGCCCTCACGCCGTCGTGTGGCGGGAGCGCACTTCGGCGAGCGCACGGTTCACCTCGGCGCCGAGGATGACGATGATCGCCGCCATCTGGAAAAAGATGAGCGCACTCATGAGCTGCGTCAGCCCGGCGTAAAAGCGCGAATAATCGTTGATCTGCGTCCAGCGGCTGAAGATGTTGGCCAGCAGGATCCACAGCACGACGCTGAGCATCACACCCGGCAGCACATCGGGCAAGCGCCGGTTACCGGCGGCGAGAAACAGGTGATAGGCGAGCAACTGCGCGCTGACAGTGGCCGCCACGATCACGTAGCGGGTCGCGAAGTTCAGCCACGATTCGTTCGTCATCCACAGCAGCCACGTCGGCCGGAATTTCACCGCGAGCTGCGGACCGACGATGATCCCCCACGCCATCGCCAGCATGCCCAACGCGCTCAGCAGCACCAGAAACATGCTCTGCGCGATGCACGCCGGATAGGATTTGTGCTCGCGCACCCGGTAGGCAAGATTGAGCGCCGCGCGCAGGCTTTCGATGGCGCTGGTGGCAAAGAACAGCGCGATCAGCGCACCGACTGTCAGCAGGCCGAAGCGGCTCTGCCCCATCACCGACATCACCTCCGGCTCGATCGCCTTGGCGACAGGCCCGGGCAAAACCTGGAACAGTTGCTCGACGGCCTGGCGGGCCAGCGCCGCACCGCCGAAGTAGCCGGCAAAGGCGCCCAGGAAGATGCTGAACGGGAACAACGATAGAACGAACGAGAATGCAATGGCACCGGCCATGGAAAATCCGCTGTCGGCGAACAGCTCGTAGAGCGCAGTCCAGATCGCACGCAGTTGCGACATCGTTCAGCCTTCGTCAGCGGGGGTACAAGCAGGCGCAAGCAACCCGCGCGAGATTCCCCGGGGGCTATGACCCTGGTTTCGGCACGCCCCCTGCAATGCCGACCAAGCCGGCTCTGGTCAAGGGCGCCAGCGCACACGCGTTGCATAAACCAACGGGTGTGCCTAACGTGCCCACTCATGAGGGGTACGTCATTTCCGCTCCGGTACAGGCGCTGCGGCAGCGCCCGTCTGGGCACCCAGGAGTTGTCCCAGTGCTGCGCGACGCCTCAGACCTCGACGATGCCGACGTGACGATCACCCGGCCACCTGATGGGCCTGTGTCGCATCGCCCCGGCCAGCCGCAGGACGATCAGACGCCGTTGGCAACCCTTGAGCTGGCGCGCATGCGTCTTGAAACAGCACTGGATGCCAACGACGATTGGCGCGCGATGAGACAACTTGAGGCGCGCGAAGCCGCCGGCGAATGGCTCGACGTGATGGAAAGCGATAGTTTGCGTCAGCGGTTGACACAGGCGCTGGCCGCGCACCCGGAGTTCATGGCCTGGCAGTTCGCCGACGCGGCAATTGCCTGTCTGCACTCCGGCGGACGTGCGGCAACGGCCGCGGCATCGGCGATGACCGCGATCGACGCCGAATTCCAACCCGCAGCGGATGCCGAAACCACCGCAGCGACGCAGCCCGTCACGGTCGCCACCGCGCCCCCCGCCGAGCCTGCGGCAACGCCGCTGATCCCAGTGACCAGTCACGCCCTGGCGCCGCCGCCCGTCGCCGCCGCACCGGAACAGGACGAACATGTTATACGGGCGCTGCCGATGGCCCTCCCCTCACCACCCACGCGCGGCTTATCGCAGCGCATCCCCACGCTGCTGCCGCACGACACACGGGCCACAGACCTCCAACCGATCGAACGGATGCTGGCCCTGACGACGCTTGCGCCGGACTTGGCGGTGCACGCGGACGCATTGCGCGCGACGGCCGATGCCGAGGCGACGCACTTTGATCCACACGCGATCGGCGCCGACGAAGCCGAGGTGCAGATCGTAACGCGGACGCCGACCGCGCGCCCGCTGCTCAACACGCGCCTGCCGCCGCTGCCGCTCGGGCATCAGCCGCTGCGGCCGACCCGTCCCAGCCGGTCGCCGGTGGCCAAATGGGCGGACACAGAAACCGGCCAATCCGACGACTACCGCCCCATTGGCTCAGCCCTTGACGAGGCACAGGTCACCATCATCGCGGTGGCCGCCGACAACGAGGCGAAAACTCGCGCCGAGCGTCGCGCCCTGGGCGTCGCCCCCGACCGTGAAAACCAGATGCGCCGCTTCCTCAAGGCGCTCTCGGGCGAGTGAGTGGCGGCCCTCGCCGCGCTGGATCGGCGCCGCACCTGCCTGTCACAGAACCATGGGCATAAGAAGCGTGGCGCGCCGAACGCCAATTGCACCGGTTGTTCGATGCTGCCTAAGCTGCGGCACCCTGCCGTCGGACACGCCCCATGTTGCCGCTGTACGAAAAATCGACCCGTTTTCTCGTTCGTGGCGGCTATCGCATCCACGACGCGTCGCCCGGCTTCGCCATCGCCGAATACGCCGGCGAGGATCTCCGCGACCGCCCCATACGGATCCTGCTCTGGGTCGAGGACGAGGCGCTCCCCGCATCCCGCTCCCTCGATGCCGCGGGTCGTCAGACCCGGTCGTCGCGCGAGGACGCGCTGCTGCGGGAGATGATTGCCGAAATGCAGGGCGCCCGCGACGCGGTCGGCTTCTACGTTGTGCCGAGCCGCCAAGGGCTGTCTGCCGATTTCATCAACGCGGCGACCGAGACCTTGCAGCGCCAAGGCCGCGATCGCCGCGGCGGCATCCGCAGCGCCAGCGAATACTTCGATGCCGACTTCAAGATGGACAGCCGCCACGGGCGCGCCGCCAAAGCCTCCGCACTCGGGCGCCTGGTCGATCGCGTCAAGGCCCGCCGCCGCGTCGCGCAGCCGTACATGCGCCGCTCGGGCCTTGGTCCCACTGAGCGAACCATGGCCGACGGCGATCTGGTCGAGCACCTCGATCTGCTGTTCCGCGATCCCGTCGCCCGCCCGACCTTGCGCATCATCGACGGCCCGGCCGGCAGCGGCAAATCGGTGGCCTTCGAGACGCTCGTGGTCGCCCTTTACGACGAGTTCATCGAGGGCAAGAAACGTCAGGTCCAGCGTCCGCGCCCCATCGTTTTCCTGCCCGACCATATCCGCGGCGAAAACTTGTCCGGCTATGTCGACAACGTCATCGACGCGGCCATGGATGCAGAATCCGCGCGCCCCGTCGAGGCCGACCAACTGCGCTTCCTGCTCAGCCACGGCCACGCCATGTGGTTGTTCGACGGCCTCGACGAGTTTTTCGGCAACGACAACAACTTCTTCGATTATCTCGGCAGCGAACTGGCCAACCCCGACAGCCGCGCCCAGGTGCTCATCTGCAGCCGCGACAGCTTGCTCACCTCCAGTTCCGCCCTCCGCGACTTCGTCAGCGGGCAGTTGGAAAAAGGCACGGCCATTGAACTGTACGAGCTGGCACCGTGGGGACCCGACGCCTGGCTGAAGCTCGGCTGGATGGAACTCGAATCCGGCATCGATGGGCGTGAGCAATCGCCGAAGGTCTCAGCCTTCGTCGACGCGCTCTCAGCCTCGCCCGAACTATCCCAATTGGCGTCCCTGCCGTTCTATTGCGTTGTGCTGCTGGACGAATTCCGCAAGTCCTCGACGCTGCCCTCCGATCCCCTGGCCGTGCTCGACATCGTCATCGACCGCATGCTCAGCCGCGAGGGCGAGAAGCTGGTCTTTGAATGGCGCGAGTTCGTCGACCTCGACGTGCTCGACGACATCAGGAACAATCAGGACGGTCTCGCGGACACAGCCGTGTTCGACGACAGCCGCACCCGAGCCGTCATCGAGCAGACGCTCGACAAAGCAGGCCGCGACAGCATCCGCGAGATCCTCGGCGCGGTTGCCCACCGCCGCGTCCGCCAGACCGGCGAATTGGATATCGACATCGCCGATCTGCGCGACGCCCTGGCCCCGTCCTATGTCGACGCTACCTTGGCCTCCGACGAAAACGAACGCGTCTTGACCTCGATCGTGCAGTTCGCCTTCTTCGGGGCGGGCAAAAAGGCCGGCGCCGTCGACTTCAGCCACCCCATCCTGGCCGAGCATCTGGCCGCCAGCTACGCCCTGCAGGTCCTCCGACAGGCCGGCGAGCGGCTGGCAACCATGTCCGCGTCAAGTGCCTTGTCCCGCGCCAGCACCTTGAAAAGCGCGGTCCGCCAATCGCTGGGATCGAAGAAGCTGGACCCGGCCTCGATCTTCTTCAGGGCCTTGTCCCGCGGATTGGCCCGAGACCCAGGCCTCGCCACCGTCCTCAAGGCCGCCGAGGGCCTGTTCGGCAAAGACGACCGGCAGGTGGCGGCAAACCTGGACGTGCTGCGCCAGGCGTGACGACTTGCAAAGGCATCCACCCCGCGTGTGCAGCAGCCCCGGACGCCGCACTGCCACGCCGTGACGCCGAACCTGAGGTGGTCGGCAAAAGAACGCGATGAACGCGCTTCAAGAGCGCCACCGACTATACACCGTAGTCATACGGTACCGATCCCGAACCCCGCGACAGAAGTCCGTTAACGTCGAGTCGCTATAAGAGGCGCAAGGGCTATTGTGCAACGGGGTCGATGATGCGGAAAAAACTGCAAAGCTTCTGGTCAGACGAATCCGGCGCAACTGCCATCGAATACGGCCTGATCGCATCCCTGATCTCTGTCGCCATCATTACGGCTGCTTCAAACCTCGGCAAGAACGTGTCGAGCACGTTCAGCAGGGTCTCCGGCAACATGACGGGGACGAAGTAGGACGCATGCGCCTGCGCCAGCACACCCGTGCCTAATTTTTTCAGATCCCGAGTTTCTTTTTCAGCAAATCGTTCAGCGCCTGCGGATTGGCCTTACCGCCCGACTGCTTCATCACCTGCCCGACGAACCAGCCGAGCATGGATGGCTTGGCGATCACCTGCGCGACCTTGTCCGGGTTGGCCGCGATGATGGCATCGACCGCCGCCTCGATGGCGCCCATGTCGGTCACCTGCTCCATGCCGCGCGCCTTGACGATGGCCTTGGGGTCGCCGCCTTCGGTCCACACGATCTCGAAGAGATCCTTGGCCAGCTTGCCCGAAATCGTGGCCGCCCCGATCAGATCGACGATGCCGCCGAGTTGGCTAGCCGACACCGGCGATGTCGCAACCGTCTTGCCCTCCTTGTTGAGGCGCCCGAACAGCTCGTTGATCACCCAGTTCGCCGCCGTCTTGCCGTCGCGCCCCTTGGCAACGGCTTCGAAATAATCGGCGTTTTCCCGCTCCGCCACCAGCACGCTCGCGTCGTAGGGCGACAGGCCATAGCTGGCGATGAAGCGCTGACGCTTCTCGTCCGGCAGTTCCGGCAGGTCCGCCTTCAGCGCGTCCACGAAGGCTTGTGAGAATTCCAGCGGCAACAGGTCCGGATCGGGGAAATAGCGATAGTCGTGCGCTTCTTCCTTCGAGCGCATCGACCGCGTCTCGCCCTTTGCGTTGTCGTAGAGCCGCGTCTCCTGATGGATCGTACCGCCGTCTTCGATAATGTCGATCTGGCGACGGGCTTCGTACTCGACGGCCTGGCCGATGAAGCGGATCGAGTTGACGTTCTTGATCTCGCAGCGCGTGCCGAGCGCCGCGCCCGGCTTGCGCACCGAGACGTTGACGTCGGCCCTGAGATTGCCCTTCTCCATGTCGCCGTCGCACGTGCCCAGATAGCGCAAGATGGTGCGCAGCTTGGTCACGTAAGCCTGCGCCTCCTTCGCCGACCGCAGGTCCGGCCGCGACACGATTTCCATCAGCGCCACGCCGGATCGATTGAGATCGACATAGGAATAGTCCGGGTGCTGGTCGTGGATCGACTTGCCCGCATCCTGCTCCAGATGCAGCCGCTCGATGCCAATCGTCTTGGACGAACCGTCGACATCGATCTCGATCTGGCCTTCGCCGACGATGGGGTTCTTGAACTGGCTGATCTGGTAGCCCTGCGGCAGATCCGGATAGAAATAGTTCTTGCGGTCGAAGATCGATCGGTTGTTGATCGCAGCCTTCAGCCCCAGCCCCGTCCGCACCGCCTGCGCCACGCAGGCCTCGTTGATCACCGGCAGCATGCCCGGCATGGCCGCGTCCACCAGGCTCACATGGCTGTTGGGCGCAGCCCCGAACGCCGTCGAGGCGCCTGAAAACAGCTTCGCGTTGGACGCCACCTGCGCATGCACCTCCAGGCCGATCACCACCTCCCAGTCGCCCGTTGCGCCCCGGAGGAGGTTCGTCGACGTCTTTGCAGTCTCGGCCATCTCGTCTCGCTTTCGGCAGTCTGTGCTGAGCAGCAGTGCCTAAGGCCCGTCCTCCGGTGGGTCAAGACGCCTCAACCACGTCGCCAAGCCATGCGCCAATGTCCGTTGCCGCCCATGGCCAAACCCGCTACCTGTGGCGCTCGCTGCTCTTTGCACCACCCCACCGGCGCGCGCCTGCGTGCGTCAAAACTCCGGAGGCCCCGATGGCCGCTTCGCCGTTGATGACCGTGATGATGGCCGCCGCCCGCAAAGCCGGCAAGAGTTTGACCCGCGACTTCGGCGA
>JANYHP010000273.1 GCA_025359005.1 Hyphomicrobiaceae bacterium
AACGGTCATGGGTGCTTGAACGGTCATGGGTGCTGCTTGACCCTCGCATAGAACTCATCTTTCTATGCCACGCGATTGCAGCCAATGAAGGGCATTTGTGCCCACGGCTATCGACGAACCGTGTGAACAGCGAGACCGCAGCCGTGATCCTTTTCCCAGCCATCGATCTCAAGGACGGCGCCTGCGTGCGGCTGAAGCTCGGCGACATGGCGGCGGCGACGGTCTTCAACGACAGCCCGGCGGCGCAAGCGCGGACGTTCGAGCAACAAGGGTTTCAATACCTGCACATCGTCGACCTGAACGGCGCTTTTGCGGGCAAGCCGGTCAACGCACCGGCCGTCGAAGCGATCCTGGCGGCGGTTGCGATGCCGTGCCAGTTGGGCGGGGGCATTCGCGACCGGGCGACGGTGGACTTGTGGCTGGCGAAGGGCATCCGCCGCGTAATCCTCGGCACGGTGGCGGTGCGCGACCCGGCGCTCGTGCGGGAGGCATGCAAGGCGTACCCCGGGCGCATCGTGGTGGGCATCGACGCCAAGGGCGGGCGCGTGGCGACGCAAGGGTGGGCGGAGACGAGCGATCTCGGCGTGATTGAGTTGGCCAAGCGGTTCGAGGATGTCGGCGTGGCTGCGATCATCTACACCGATATCGACCGCGATGGGGTGCTGGCGGGGTTGAACCTTCCGGCGACGCTGGCGCTGGCGCGTGCCACGAAAATTCCGGTTATCGCGTCCGGCGGGCTTGCGTCGATGGATGATATCGAGGCGCTGGCGCAGCCGGACTGCGCTATTCTTGAAGGGGCGATTTCTGGGCGCGCCCTCTACGACGGGCGCATCGAACCGCAGGCGGCGCTGGCACGGTTGGCCGGTTCGCGCGGATAGCCGGTTGGTCGCGGCCTTGACGCACGCGGCACGCATGAGCGGAACAATGCAAAAGGATCAGGAAATACTATCGAGATATCATCTGTTTGGGGGATGCACGTCGTGCAGTTCTGAGCGAACGTGTGCGTATTGGAAGGCCTCGACGCTGTTGAGTTGTTGATCGGAAAGATACTTTTTCGATGTCGGGGGTGAGCCCGTTTTGGGCTCATGCGATTGGGACTGTTCGGACTTCGTACTGCCTGCCGATGTTGCATTCACATTGCCGACTTGGAGGGGGCCGGGTTTTGCCGGCCCCTTGTTTATTGTGCGCCAGGCAGAAGCCCCCCTCACGGCATCGGCAGCACTTCGTGTTCCTTCAGGACACGGCCCGTGTCGCAGTCGACTTCGATCAGACGCACGCGATACCCCCAGAGCCGCGCGAGATACTGCATCGTGCGCTCACACTCGGTCTTGTCGAGCGTGATGCCGTTGCGCACGGTGTGGGTGACGACGAGGCGGCGGCTGCCCGAAAGGTCGGCGTCGGTGACTTGCAGGTCGGGGTCCTGGGCCGCGACATCGTAGGAGCGCGACAGGCGGCGACGAACATCTCGATAGCCCTGCTCGTCGTGGATGGCGGTGATGCGCACGGCCGGGTCTTTGGCCTCGTCCTTCAAGGCGAAGAGGTGGAAGTCGCGCATGACTTGCGGCGACAGGTACTGCAGTACGAAGCTCTCGTCGCGATAGTTGGCCCAGGCTTCGCGCAACGTGCCGTAGGCATCGTCGTTGCCGGCGAACTCGGGAAACCAGGCGCGGTCCTCGTCGGTGGGCGCCACGCAGATGCGCTGGATGTCGCGCATCATCGCAAAGCCGAGCGCGTAGGGGTTCATGCCGGAATAACGGCGGTCGTTGAAGGCGGGCTGGAAAATGACCGACGAGTGCGAGTGGAGAAATTCCAGCATGGTGCCGTCGGTGAGCTGCCCGCGTTCGTAGAGTTTGTTCATGATCTCGTAGTGGACGAACGTAGCGCACCCCTCGTTCATCAGCTTGGTCTGCCGCTGGGGATAGAAATACTGCGAGAGGTTGCGAACGATGCGCAACAGTTCGCGCTGCCAGTCGGCGAGCTTGGGTGCATTCTTCTCAAGGAAATAGAGAATGTTCTCCTCAGGCAGGCCGAGGCGGCGCTGTTCGGCGGCGGAGGAATTGGCCTGCGTCAAGGCACTGGCCGCGACGGGTTCGCCGCGGTTGATCTCGGGCAGGGTGCGGTTGAGCACGTCATAGGTGCGCTCTTCGTGCTCGCGCCGCGCCATCTCGCGCTGGAATTCGCGCTTGGCGGGATCGCGGGGGCGGAGCTTGAGATTGCGGCTGACACCCTGGTTCATCAGTGCGTGCGCTGCGTCGAGCGTGAGCTCCACCGCCTCCTGGCCGAAACGATCCTCGCAGTCGGCGACGAAGGTCTTGGCAAACGCCAGGTAGTCGATGATGTGGTCGGCCTGGGTGTGCTGCTGGAATTGGTTGTTGTTCTTGAAGAAGTGATTGTGGCCGTACGCAGCATGCGCAACGACGAGGGCCTGCATGGTCATGGAATTCTCTTCCATGATGTAGTTGATGCAGGGGTTCGAATTGATGACGATCTCGAAGGCGAGGCTGCGCTGGCCTTTGCGATAGGCGGCCTCGTCGTAGGCGAAGCGTTTGCCGAACGACCAATGCCGGTACATCAGCGGCATGCCGATGGACGAGTAGGCGTCGAGCATCTGTTCGGCGGTGATGACTTCGATCTGGTTGGGGTAGATGTCGAGCCCCATCTCGCCGAGCGCGATCTCACCCATCGTGTCGTAGACTTTGTTGATGAGCTTGAAGTCCCACTCGGCGCCATCGAACAACGGCTTCAAAGGCGCCTTGCGGCGCGGGAGTTTGGGGGACGGTGGGGGCGAAGGAGTTGCCGCTTGGATGCTCATCGGGGTGTCCTCGATCACGCGGCCATGCCGTTGGCGGAAAAGAGATCGCGGAAGACGGGGAAGATGTCTTCAGGTGAGGTGACGCGGCGCATGGCGAAATTGGCAGCGTTGGCTTCTTCAAGCTCGGAATAGCCCGACCAGACCTGTGTTTCGAGCGTGTCGGCGTAGCGCTCGCCATGGGCAGTTTCGATGTAGGCGAAGTATTGGCAGATGGGCAGAATCTCTTTGGTCAGCAGTTCCATGCAGCGCGGCATGTCGTCGTGGAAATTATCGCCGTCGGAGGCTTGCGCGGCGTAGATGTTCCAATCGGCGGGGGAGTAGGACTGGCGCACGACTTTCATCATCTCTTCGAGCGCCGACGAAATGACGGTGCCGCCGGTTTCGGTGCCACGGAAGAAGGTTTCCTCGTCGACGACAGCGGCTGTCGAGGTGTGGCGGATGAAAACGATGTGGACCTCGCGGTAGTGTCGCGTGAGGAACAGGTGCAGCAGCATGAAGAACCGCTTGGCGAGATCCTTCAGGCTCTCGGTCATAGAGGCGGAGGCGTCCATCAGGCAGAACATGACGGCCTGCGTGGTCGGCTTGGGAACGCGTTCGAAGCGATTGTAGCGCAGGTCGAGCGGATCGATGAAGGCGATGGTTTTGCGCATGCGGCGCTTGTGCTCGAGCGCGCTTGTCAGTTCGGCGATGCGGGTTTCGCTGCGCGGGGTCTCGGCAACGGCTGCGGCGAGTTGGTCCTCAAGGTCTTTTATTTCCGCCTCGCTCGGGCGGCGCAGCGCAATGCGGCGGCCGAGGCTGTTGCGCATGGTGCGGACGTGATTGAGGCGCGAGGGCGAACCGTCGGCAGAAAAACCGGCGCGTGCGGGCTTGGAGACTTTCAGATCCTTGAGCTTGATCTTGACCAGATTGGGCAATTTGAGATCGTCGAAGAACAGGTCGAGGAATTCGTCGCGGGACAACACGAAGCTGAATTCGTCCTGGCCTTCGCCATCGGGGCTGCCCTCACGGCCCTTGCCGCCCCCGCCGCCGCCACCGGGGGGCTTGGGGATGGCGTCGCCGACGCGATACTGCTCGTTGCCGGGAAGGACGAAATCGCGGTTGCCGACACCGCGGCCGAGGCCGAACGACGGCTCGCGCAGGTTTTTCGAACGGATGGTGACCTTCTCACCACCGTCGGCCTCCGACACCTTGCGGCTCTTGATGGCGTCTTTGACGGCTTCGCGGATCTCGGCCTTGGCACGGCGAAGGAAGCGCTGGCGGTTGCCGAGCGACTTGGACTTGGGGTTGAGACGGCGGTCGACGATTTGCATGGGTTTCAGGTTCTCCCCGATGCCAGACGCGCGGCGGCGCGGCGGACGGCAGCCAATCTTTCGACCTGCATTTCGGCCGTTGCGCGGCGAATGCCCTCGACGATGGCAGGCGCGGCTTTCTCCGGAGTGCCGGTGCCGTGGGGCGGCACCGGATCGTACTCCAACAGCAGTTCCAAAGCCATGGCGCGCGGTCCCATGATTTCGGTGGCGAGTGTCAGCGCCATATCGATGCCGGCGGTTACGCCGCCCCCTGTGAGGATATTGCCGTCGCGGACGACGCGTGCCTGGGTGGGGATGGCGCCAAATTCGGCAAGCATGGCGTGGCTCATCCAGTGCGTGGTGGCGCGCTTGCCGAAAAGGAGACCTGTGGCGCCGAGCACAAGAGCGCCGGTGCAGACGGAGGTGACGTGCTTCGCTGTGGCGGCTTGGCGGCGGACGAACGCGAGTGTTTCTGCGTCATCGAGCAGCGCGCTGATGCCTGGGCCGCCAGGAATACAGATGATGTCGAGCGGCGGGCAATTTGCAAAATTGGTGTCGGCGATAATGGCCATCCCGCCGTCAGCGGTGACTGGGCCAGTGGATTTCCAAATGAGGCGGACTTTCGCATCAGGGAACTTGGCAAAGACTTCGTAGGGTCCGGTAAGGTCCAATTGAGTGAGCTTGGGGAAAAGGAGCAGGCCGATTTCAAGAGGCATAACTTCACGTGCCTTTCGGCGGTTCGGGAGACCAGGGCGTGCCTTGGTGAAAGTGTGGGCGCCACGCGCCTTCGTCCCGCGACTTCAACCCATTCATTGCCTTCTTGTACGTGCTCATTGGTAGTGGCCGCGGCAGCGATGAATTTCCAGAACTTGACCTTCGCCCTGGCCGACGATGCGGTAGATCAGTCGATGTTCATCGGTGATGCGACGCGA
This sequence comes from Hyphomicrobiaceae bacterium, assembly GCA_025359005.1. Taxonomy (GTDB): domain Bacteria; phylum Pseudomonadota; class Alphaproteobacteria; order Rhizobiales; family Hyphomicrobiaceae; genus JABFRJ01. Next base: position 5,034 of record JANYHP010000273.1, read on the forward strand.
CCACCAGCCACCAGGAAGATGTCTCAGTGGTTCCGGTTTGCCCAAACCTTCGAACGGTGCTCGTTGGCAGTTGATGATCAGCGACTTCAATTTCCGAAAAACCTTGCGATCCAATTTCTCCCACTCGGAAAACTGTTCGAAGGCCTCCCTGGAAAATTGAATCTTCATCAGCGTCGCGACTTCGGCTTGCGCGATTTGCCTTTCAACAACTGTGCCGTCATCGCCTCAAATTCTTCCGAAGTTCCAGTCCATCCAATGTTTCGTCCTGCATCGAAATCGGCTGCAGCTTTCACCAGTTCAGTTCGCGCCTTCTTGGATTGGAACAGGTGCGCAGAATGCGTTTTCTTGCTTTTTTCCTTGAGGAGCGCTGTTGGAACGAGTGCAACGTCGGGTTTGCCGGCGCGGCGGATGACCACGGGCTCGTCTCCTCGGACAGCCTCATCGAGCAGGCTGTCCAAATTCTTTTTTGCGTTTGAAAGTGTCGTGGTCGACATAGAAGTGTCCTCACCCGGCCTTCTTGACGCGCATGTACCATTCGACAAGGCGGCGGACCTGGCGGGGGGTGTAGCCGCGCGCCATCATGCGCTTGACGAACTCGTCGTGCTTCTTCTCGGTATCCTGATCGGCCTTCTTGCCGAACGAGATGACGGGAAGCAGGTCTTCCACCTGAGAGAACATGCGGCGTTCGATGACGTCGCGGATCTTCTCGTAGCTGGTCCAGCTCGGGTTCTTGCCGCCGTTCTTGGCGCGCGCGCGCAGCGCGAACTTGACGACTTCGAAGCGGAAGTCCTTGGGGTTGGCGATGCCGGCGGGCTTCTCGATCTTCGACAGTTCCTGTTCGAGGACCTGGCGGCTCATGAGGTTGCCGGTGTCGGGGTCCTTGAAGTCGTGGTCTTCAATCCAGCTGTCGGCGTAAGACACGTAACGGTCGAACAAGTTCTGGCCGAAGTCGGAATAGCTTTCCAGATAGGCCTTCTGGACCTTGTTGCCGATGAACTCGGCATAGCGCGGTGCCAGCTCCTCTTTGAGGAATTCGAGGTAACGCTGCTCGGTTTCCTCGGGCATCTGCTCGCGGCGCACAGCCTGTTCGATGACGTAGAGCAGATGGACGGGATCGGCCGCGACCTCGGTATTGTCGAAGTTGAAGGTGGCGGACAGGATCTTGTAGGCAAAGCGCGTGGACGCGCCTTCCATACCCTCGGTGACGCCGGCGGCGTCGCGGTACTCCTGGATCGTCTTGGCGTGCGGGTCGGTGTCTTTCAGGCTTTCGCCGTCGTAGATCCGCATCTTGGAGAAGAGCTGCGAATTCTCGTGCTCGCTGATGCGGGTGAGCACGGAAAAGCGCGCCAGCATTTCCAAAGTCCCAGGCGCGCAGGGCGCGTTCTTGAGATCGGATGATTGCAGGAGCTTTTCGTAGATGCGCTTTTCCTCGGAGACGCGCAGACAGTAGGGCACCGTGATGACGCAGATGCGGTCGAGGAAGGCTTCGTTGTTTTTGTTTGAGCGGAAGCTCTGCCACTCGCTTTCGTTGGAGTGGGCGATGATGATGCCCTGGTAGGGCATGGCGCCGACGTTTTCGGTGCCGACGTAGGAGCGATCCTGTGTCGCTGTCAGCAGCGGGTGAAGCATCTTCAGCGGGGCCTTGAACATCTCGACGAATTCGAGAAGCCCCTGCGTCGTGCGGTTGAGACCGCCCGAGTAGGAATAGGCGTCCGCGTCGTTCTGACCGAAGTGCTCGAGCTTGCGGATATCGACCTTGCCGACGAGGGCCGAAATATCCTGGTTATTCTCGTCGCCGGGCTCGGTCTTGGAGACGCAGATCTGACGCAGTTTCGAGGGGATCAGCTTGACCACCGAGAACTTTGAGATATCGCCGCCGTATTCGTCGAGCCGTTTGACGGCCCACGGGCTCATCAGGCCGGGCAGCATGCGCTTGGGGATGCCGTAGCGCTCCTCCAGCATGGGCGCCATGCTGATGGGATCGAACAGGCCCAGCGGGCTTTCGAAGACGGGGCTTACCTCATCTTGCGTGGCGAGCACGTAGACGGGCCTATGCTCCATCAACTCTTTCAGGCGCTCGGCGAGCGACGACTTGCCGCCACCAACAGGGCCGAGCAGATAGAGGATTTGCTTGCGCTCTTCGAGGCCCTGCGCCGCATGGCGAAAGTAGCCGACGATGCGCTCAATCGTCTCTTCCAGGCCATAAAAGTCGCGGAATGTCGGATAAACCTTGATCGTCCGGTTCATGTAGATCCGGCTCAAGCGCTGGTCTTTGGCCGTGTCGACCAACTCGGCTTCGCCAATCGCTGCCAACATCCGTTCCGCCGTGCCGGCATAGAACGATGGGTCGGACTTGCAGCCTTCCAGATAGTCCCTTAGGGACATCCGGCTTTGCTTCGAACTCTCGTACGACTTAGCGTAGAGGTCGAAGATGTTGTCCTGGTTCGGCATCATGTTGTCACCGCCTCTTCAGTCACCATCCGAGTACAAGTATACACCAGAAAAATGGGGCGGGCATAAGTTCCGTCGATGTTTATGTCACGGCGTGGCCCGCCGGCCATGCCGTAAATCATAATGCGTGGTGCGGGGATGTCCATCACGGACGCTGTCGCACGCGTCCGACGACTGGGAAGCCCTTACAAACCAAGCGTTTCCGGTGTCCGTTGGCGAACGCGGCTGCGGCCCTGATGCTTGGCACAAGTCACGCGTATGTGATCGCGAGCGTGATGGCTGGACGAAATTCTGCGCGGCTATTTTACCACGATTGGGCCGCAAAATGCCGATTTTACCTAGCTATCCCCGGCTAAGGCCGAGCGGCTCGCGTCAGGAGTGATTCGTGCCGGGTGGCAAGCGCACAGCAATGCCTGCGGCGGCCATGTGGGCCTTGGCTTCGGCAATGGTGTGGGTGCCGAAGTGGAAAATGGAGGCAGCGAGGACGGCACTCGCGTGGCCGGTGCGGACGCCTTCGACCAGGTGGCCGAGCGTGCCGACGCCGCCGGAGGCGACCACGGGCACCGATACGGCGTCGGCTATCGTCCGGGTCAGTTCCAGGTCGAAGCCAGCCTTTGTGCCGTCGCGGTCCATAGAGGTGAGCAGGATTTCGCCCGCGCCGAGGGCCGCAACCGTCTTGGCGAACGCGACGGCATCGATACCCGTGCTTTTGCGCCCTCCGTGGGTGAAGATTTCCCACTTCTTTGATGTGTCCGGCGACTCCCCTGCGGGGAGCCGGCCGCCGGACACGAGGGAGACGCCGCCGGACACGAGGGAGGCGCCGCCGGACACGAGGGCGCCGGACGTGACGCGGCGCGCGTCGATGGCGACGACGATGCATTGGGCGCCGAATTTTTCAGCAGCCTCGCGCACAAAGTCCGGGCGGGCGACGGCGGCGGAATTGATCGAGACCTTGTCGGCGCCGGCCTTGAGCAAGTGGCGGATATCGTCGATCGTCCGCACGCCGCCGCCGACGGTCAGCGGCATAAAGCAACGCGCCGCCGTGCGCTCGATGATGTCGAAGATGATGCCGCGGTCTTCGTGGGTGGCGGTGATGTCGAGGAAGCACAATTCGTCGGCGCCGGCCGCGTCATAGGCGGCGGCGGCTTCGACAGGGTCTCCGGCATCGACGAGGTCGACGAAATTGACACCCTTCACGACGCGGCCGTCATTGACGTCCAAGCAGGGGATGATGCGGGTCTTGAGCATCGGAGGTCTCGCGCATGAGGGCGGCGGCAAGCGGTGTTGCGGCTTAGTGCGCCATCCGGCCCGATCAAGGCAAGGCCGAAGTCGCCGGACGCGCGGCGATCAATCGTGCTTGACAGGCCTTGATGTGGCTGCTTGGTATACCAAGAACCACAACAAAGAAGCGCCCGTTCAGAAGGCGCCACGTGCGCAAGGTGGCAGTCGCGTGGGTGACCACAGGGCGATCGCTGTGCGCGGACGATGGGGACGAAAAGAGCGGGCAATGGCAGGGCTGCAACTCAAGATCGTGCCGATCACTGACAGTCTGAGCTTGAAGGCTCGGACGTACGAGGCCTTGAAGGCTGCGATCACCAATCTGAATATCTACGATCCCGGCGCCGAGCTGAAGCTTGATGAACGCGACCTGTCGGAACGCTTCGGCGTCTCGCGCACGCCGTTGCGGGAAGCGCTGGCGCAGCTTGAGAGTGAAGGGCTGGTGCGCATCGTGGCGCGGCGCGGCATCTTCATCGTCCGCAAGACAAAGTCCGAGATCCTGGACATGATCACTGTGTGGGCGGCGCTGGAAAGCATGGCGGCGCGGCTGGCGACCAAAGAGGCGACCGACGACGAGCTGTCGGGACTGCGCGAGCACATCGACCTGTTCTCGGCGGACGCTGTCGCGCAGAACATGGGTGAATATTCCGACGCCAACATCCGTTTCCACCAGACGATCATCGGTCTCGGTGGCTGCCCGTTGATTTCGAAACTGGCGGAGGAGTTGTTTTTTCATGTCCGCGCCATTCGCAACCGCACGATCGGCGAACAGGACCGTGCCCGTAGGTCGATCGCCGATCATACGGCGATCGTGACTGCCCTCGAGGCGCGCGACACAGAACGAGCTGAACGGCTGGTCCGCGAGCATACGTTGCGGTTGCGCGACCACGTGGAGAAGTTCGTCGATATCGATTGAGGCTGGCAGTGTGCTGCGGGGCCACTGCGGCCTGGTTGCACGTGCTAGCAGGAACCAAGAACCACCCGTTTGCGAAATCGTTGCGGGAGATACTATGAGGACGTGTTCAAGATGTCGTCAGACAACGCGCAAAGCCTTACCGATGGCTTCCACCTCGTCATTGATGCCCTGAAGCTGAACGGCATCAAGACGCTGTATGCTGTACCCGGCATTCCGATCACCGATCTTTTGCGCATGTCGCAGGCCGAGGGCTTGCGGGTGATATCGTTCCGTCATGAGCAGCATGCGGGCTATGCTGCGTCGATCGCAGGCTTCCTTACGCAGAAGCCGGGCGTCTGCCTCACGGTTTCTGCACCGGGCTTCCTCAACGGGCTCACTGCGCTGGCGCATGCCACTACCAACTGTTTCCCCATGATCCTTATCTCCGGTTCGTCGGAGCGCGAGATCGTCGATCTGCAACAGGGCGACTACGAGGAGATGGATCAGCTCGCCGTCGCCAAGCCGGTGTGCAAGGCGGCGTTCCGTGTGTTGCACGCGCAGGACATCGGGATCGGTGTCGCGCGGGCGATCCGTGCCGCCTGTTCGGGTCGTCCCGGCGGCGTCTATCTTGATCTGCCGGCGAAGCTGTTCGCGCAGACCATGGATGCGGCGGCCGGTGCGAAGTCGCTGGTCAAGGTCGTCGATCCGGCGCCGGCGCACATCCCGGCGCCAGAGTCGGTGGCGCGCGCGCTGAGCTTGCTGAAGAGTGCCAAGAAGCCGCTGATCATTCTCGGCAAGGGGGCGGCGTACGCGCAGGCCGACGCGGACATTCGCGCGTTTGTCGAGAAGTCCGGCATTCCGTACCTGCCGATGAGCATGGCGAAAGGTTTGCTGCCCGATACGCATCCGCAGTCGGCAGGGGCGGCGCGCTCCACTGTGCTGAAGGACGCCGATGTGGTGATGCTGATCGGGGCGCGGTTGAACTGGTTGCTTTCTCACGGCAAGGGCAAGACGTGGGGCGCGCCCGGCACGCAGACGTTCATCCACGTCGACATCGATCCCAAGGAAATGGACAGCAACATCGGGATCGCGGCGCCCGTGGTCGGCGATATCGCGTCGACCGTCGCGGCCTTCCTGAAAGCCATGGGGGACAGCTGGCCGAAAGCGCCGGCCGAGTGGATGGCGCTGGTGCGCGACAAGGTCGAAGGCAATGTGGCCAAGATGGCGCCGCGCCTGCAGAACAACAACGTGCCCATGGACTATCATGGCGCGCTCGGTGTGCTGAAGCGCATTTTCAAAGAGCGCCCGGAGACGATCCTCGTCAACGAGGGCGCCAACACGCTCGATTTCGCCCGCTCGATCATCGACATCTACCAGCCGCGCAAGCGCCTCGACGTCGGCACTTGGGGCGTCATGGGCATCGGCATGGGGTATTCGATCGCGGCGGCGATTGAGACGGGCAAGCCGGTGGTAGCGGTGGAAGGTGATAGCGCGTTCGGCTTCTCCGGCATGGAGATCGAAACGATCTGTCGCTACAAACTGCCGGTGTGCGTGGTGGTGTTCAACAACGGCGGTATCTATCGCGGCACGGACAAGAATCCGACTGGTGGTGAGGATGTGGCGACCACTGTCTTCGTCAAGGATGCGCGCTATGACAAGATGATGGAAGCGTTCGGCGGCGTCGGCGTCAATGCAACGTCGCCGGATGAATTGGCGCGCGCCGTCAACGCTGCCATCGACTGCGGCAAGCCGACGCTCATCAATGCTGTCATCGATGAGAAGGCGGGCACCGAGAGCGGTCGCATTGGCAACCTCAACCCGCAGAGCGTGGTGGGCAAGAAGGCGTAGGCGCGCGAGTATCGGAATCACATCATGTATCAACCGCCCTTGTTCCGCGAAGATCGCCTGGAGATCCAGCACGCGCTGATCCGCGCGCATCCGTTCGGGCTTCTGGTTTCGGCGGGCCGAGGTGGGCTGATGGCGAATGCGGTGCCGTTCGTTCTCGATGCGAGCGCGTCGGCGAAGGGAACGTTGCGCGCACACGTCGCACGCGCCAATCCGCACTGGCAGGACTTCACCGGCGATGGCTGTGATGGCCTCGTCGTGTTCCAGGGACCGCAGGCCTATGTGACACCGTCGTGGTATGCGACCAAGCAGGAAACGCACAAAGTCGTGCCGACATGGAACTACGTGATGGTGCAAGCGCGTGGCCGGTGCGTCGCGCACGAGGGGGCCGCATGGCTACGTCCGCAGGTCGAGGCGCTGACGAGTGGCCATGAGGCGGCACGTCGCGTGCCGTGGGCGGTGTCAGATGCACCCGAAGACTTCATTGCGATGCAGTTGCGCGGCATTGTCGGCATTGAGATTGTCATCGCGGCGATCGAGGGCAAATGGAAAGTGAGCCAGAACCGCCCCGAAGCCGATAGGCGCGGCGTGCACGCAGGCTTCGTCGGCGAAGGCGAGACGCACGCTGCGATGG
>JANYHP010000294.1 GCA_025359005.1 Hyphomicrobiaceae bacterium
CGTGGCTCGTATCGCAGGTGTAAACATTCCGACGCAGAAGCGAGTCGTGATCGCTCTTCAGTATATCCACGGGATCGGTCCGAAGTTCGCAACCGAGATCTGCCAGAAGGTCAAGATTCCGGCCGAGCGGCGCGTCAACCAATTGACCGACGCCGAAGTGCTCCAGATCCGCGAAGCAATCGACCGCGACTACATGGTTGAAGGCGATCTCCGTCGTGATACGGCGTTGAACATCAAGCGGCTGATGGACCTCGCGTGCTATCGTGGTTTGCGTCATCGTCGCGGTCTGCCGGTTCGCGGCCAGCGCACGCACACGAATGCGCGCACCCGCAAAGGGCCTGCCAAGGCGATCGCCGGCAAGAAAAAGGTCTAAAGCATCGGCGGCCACTGGTTGTGGCCTGCTGAGCGATACGGAATTTCGAATTTTGCCTGTTTCGGGCAAGCGACTGACACGTGGCGTCCTTGCGAGGCGCTTGACAGGAACGAGTAACTTTTCATGGCCAAAGAAGCTTCAGCACCCGTTCGCACCAAGAAGCGCGAACGCAAGAACATCGCTTCGGGGGTTGCGCATGTGAATGCGACCTTCAACAATACGATGATCACCATTACAGATGCCCAGGGTAACACGATCGCCTGGTCGTCGTCGGGTACCAAAGGGTTCAAGGGCTCGCGCAAGTCGACGCCCTATGCGGCTCAGGTTGCTGCAGAAGACGCTGGCCGCAAAGCCATGGAACACGGCATGAAGATCCTGGAAGTGGAAGTGATGGGGCCCGGTTCAGGGCGCGAGTCGGCGCTGCGTGCGCTGCAAGCCGTCGGCTTCCAGATTACGTCCATCCGCGACGTGACACCGATCCCGCACAATGGTTGCCGCCCGCGCAAGCGTCGCCGCGTTTGATTTGAAGGCAAGATCGGACGCGGCAAGCGGGCCTCGAAAGGGCACTGCGTCGCGCCGATCGTGCGTCGTCAAATTGCCGTCCACTCCGTTCCCCCGCACCGTCCTACGAGGCTCTATCGTGGCGAACATTTTGCAAAAAAACTGGCAAGACCTGATCAAGCCGGCGAAGCTTCAAGTTATCCCTGGTCGCGACAAGATCCGGTTCGCCACACTCGTTGCGGAACCGCTGGAGCGTGGCTTCGGCATGACGCTCGGTAATGCGCTGCGTCGTGTGTTGATGTCGTCGCTGCAGGGCGGGGCCATTACGTCGGTGCAGATCGATGGCGTGCTGCACGAGTTCTCGTCGATTCCAGGCGTCCGTGAGGACGTGACCAACATCGTGCTGAACATCAAAGAAATTGCACTGCGCGTCCACTCCGAAGGCGTGAAGCGCATGGTCCTGAAGAAAGAGGGCCCGGGTATCGTCAAGGCCGGCGATATCGAGGCGTCGTCGGAGGTCGAGATCCTCAACCCCGAGCACGTGATCTGCACGCTCGATCAGGGCGCTTCGATCCGGATGGAATTCACGGCGACGATGGGCAAGGGCTATGTGCCGGCCGATCGGAACCGACCCGATGATGCGCCGATCGGCCTGATCCCCGTGGACAGCCTGTTCAGCCCGGTCAAGAAGGTCTCGTATCGGATCGAGAACACGCGCGAAGGTCAGATTCTCAACTATGACAAGCTGACGGTTGCGGTTGAGACCGACGGTTCGATTTCGGCTGAAGATTCGGTGGCGCTGGCGGCGCGCATTCTGCAGGACCAACTGGCTGTGTTCGTCAATTTCGAAGAGCCGAAGAAGGCTGTCGAAGAGCAGCGTCACCCCGAGTTGGCGTTCAATGCCGCGCTGCTCAAAAAGGTGGACGAATTGGAGCTGTCGGTTCGGTCGGCCAACTGCCTGAAGAACGACAATATCGTCTATATCGGTGACTTGATCCAGAAGTCGGAAGCCGAGATGCTGCGGACGCCGAACTTCGGCCGCAAGTCGTTGAACGAAATCAAGGAAGTGCTGGCCTCGATGGGCCTGCATCTCGGCATGGAAGTGCCGAACTGGCCGCCGGACAATATCGAAGACCTGGCGAAGCGGTTCGAGGATCAGTACTAGAGCGCTTTCCACTTGGTTTGGATCGAGGACACGCGCTCTAGCCCTTTGTTTATTGCATTTTCTGCACCAAACCGGTGTCCACTTTGGTGGAAAATGCTCTAAGGCAGTCCGCGCGCACGGCGGCCGGCTCTCCACAGGGAGTCGTCATGCGTAAACAGGAACGAGGTGAGGCCATAGAACCTCCCCGTAACAACCGAAGCGAAACAGAAAGAGTACTCTCATGCGACACGGAAAACTTGGGCGGCGATTCAGCCGCGACAGCTCGCACCGCCAGGCCATGTTCTCGAACATGGCAGCGTCTCTTATTCGGCACGAGCAGATCGTGACGACGTTGCCGAAGGCCAAGGACCTTCGTCGCGTGGTCGAGAAATACATCACGTTGGCGAAGCGCGGTGATCTGAATTCGCGGCGTCTGGCTGCATCGCGGCTCGGCGACGAGGCGATGACGAAGAAGCTGTTCGATGTGATCGGTCCGCGCTACAAGGATCGCGCGGGCGGCTACACCCGCGTTCTGAAGGCCGGGTTCCGCTATGGCGACAGCGCGCCGCGTGCCGTGATCGAGCTTGTGGACCGGGATGTGTCAGCCAAGGGTGCTGAGGACAAGGCGCGTCACGCCGAAGAAGTCAAGGCGCGGGAAGCCGCCCAGTAATTGTTCGCATTACCGATCATTCTACACGTTTTGCCCGGTGCTCGACCTGAGTGCCGGGTTTTTCATTTGCGTCTGTTGCGTGACGTTCGGTTTGCTATTTCGTTGAAAATATCAACCGGAAGGGGAAAAAATGGATATTTCGGTGTCGAATATCGTCACTTGCGGTTGCGGGGCTGTTGACAAAGTCCCGTTTCGCTGCGTACCAAGGTGCATCAATTCAAATTTCTCTTCTTTGAGCGTCCTTATCAGATGTGCTCATGACGAGTGGAGACCGTTTCCCGGTGGTGGTTTTTTAGAGGCCACACCAAAGTGCTTGCCTCGCGGAGGCCGAGCAGAAGAAGTGGGAAACCGTCACAGGGTCAGGCGAAAGGTCAACGCCCTCTTTGACCGACGCTTGGAAGGCCGGATTCGCGATGGATCGGATCGTACCCCGCTACGGTGCGTCGTGGATCCGGCCAAATGCCTTTAAGACCCATTCTTGAAAATTGAAGCGCGCGCCGCAAACGTTTGTGCGGGTTAACCGCGACCGTGTGCGGCTCGCTTCCTTGCGTTGCGAGCTGATTCTTTGAGTTTAATTTATTTGCGGTTCGAATGGCGTGCGGTAATACGTCCTGCGCTTCGAATTATTGGGTCGCGCCGAAGCGCTTGACCCACCCCTACAGGGCCGATGTTTGGCGCCGGATATCGGCCTTACTTGATCTTGCCTTCCTTGAACTCGACGTGCTTGCGCGCGACGGGATCGTATTTCGTGAAGACGAGCTTTTCGGTGCTGGTGCGCGGGTTCTTTTTGGTCACGTAGAAGTAGCCGGTGCCGGCGGTGCTGGTGAGCTTGATCTTCGTCGTTGCCGGCTTGGCCATGTCAAGGACTCGCGGTTTGTTTGAGGGCGTGCGTTCCAACAAAGGATCGCAGGATTTAGTCGCACCATAGTCGCGCGGCCGTCATAGTCAAGCGGGCAGAACCGCGCGACGCCTTGCAGTGTCATCCGTGTGCGGTTGCACCC
>JANYHP010000296.1 GCA_025359005.1 Hyphomicrobiaceae bacterium
CCGGCGATCCAGGCGGACGCCGTGGCCGGATCGACGCGGACCTTGTGGCCCTTGGCGGCTTTGAGCGCCGCGAGACGGACGGCAAGATCCTTTGGAGCCGAGAGTTTGGCGAGGCCAGACAGGTATTTCTTCGTCTCGACCGTTAGCTTGGCTGGATCGATGAAGAGTTCCGCCTTGCCGCGGGCGTGAAGAAGCGCAAAGCACAACGGAACCGGATTGTGCGGGATGTCGATGCCGCGGATGTTGAAAACCCAGGCGATGCTGTCCGACATCGTCAGCACGACGGCCGCTTGTTTGGCTGCAACGAGCACTTTCTGTATGTCAGCGATCTTGGTCTCGGCCGCCACGCCTGCGAGCGACAACGGCTGGATCGCAATCGCGCCTGCCGGCGCTTTCGGTTGCGCACGCCCCCACGCACGATCGACAAGATTGGCGGTGATCGCCTTTAGTGTGAAGCCGTGCAACGCCGCTTCAGTCTTCAAGGCGGTGACGGCTGTTGCGGTGTGCAGCCGCGGATCGTAGCCAATAGCGCCGCCGCCCGGCACTTTGGTTGCAAGCCACTCTAGCCAAGGTGCGCCGGTGCTATCAAGAACAGTGTACGTGGCCGCATCCACCTGGGCTGCGGCCTGGATGGTGTAGCGGCCATCGGTGGACAGCGCCGCCGCCTTGGTGCCGACGATCGCCAGCCCGGCAGAGCCGGAAAACCCGGTTAGCCAGCGCAGCCGCTCGGCCGACGGCGGCACGTACTCGCCGATGTATTCGTCGCTGCGCGGCACCAGCCAGGCGACGACGCCCGCTTTTGCCATGAGCGCGCGAACACTTGCGACGCGTGGCGCGCCGACGGACGGGTCGTTGACGGTGTCGAAGGATTGGAACATGCGGCGGGGTATCCGATTGGAGGAGAGCAAAACAGCTCGCGGACTGCACTTAACATGGCAGAACTGAACCTTGCCACAGGCAGCGCTGCGAGGTTATTTTGCGGCTTCACTGTCAGACGAGCGTCCCTATCAGACAGAGTTGGGTCCCGCATGCAATTCGATACCAAGGTCGCGCTCGTCATCCGCAGCGAGCTGGCGGTGTGGCAGAAGCTGAATGTGGCGGCGTTTCTGGCAACCGGCGTGGCGGCGGCGTTTCCCGAAGCGATCGGAGAACCCTATGAGGATGCGTCGGCCACAGCGTATCATCCTCTGCTCGGCCAGCCGATCCTGATCTATGGCGCAGATGCAGCAGCCCTGACGCGAGCGCTCGAGCGCGCGCTGGCGCGCGGCGTCAAGCCAGCGGTCTACACCGAAGCCATGTTCACGACGACGCACGATGCGGCCAACCGTGCGGCGGTCAAAGCTGTCGCGCGCGGCAATCTCGCCCTTGTCGGGCTCGGCTTCCGCGCTGAGCGGAAAGTGATCGACAAGGTTGTGGACGGGCTGAAGTTTCATGGCTGAGGCGGCGGACGTCTCAACATCAGCAGTGTCATCTCACCGAGCTGGACGGACGCGTCGTGCTGGTTGCGGACATCAAGGCGGAGGACGACGACGCCGTGCGTGCCAGCGCGCGTCGGGCGCTTGGAGGCCAGGGTTACGCGGCCGTGTATGGTGTCGCCGACCTTGACGGGGGCGGAGAAACTCCAGGTCAACCCGAGCAGGCCCGTGGTCGTCCCGTCGATGAGATTTTGCTGTGACATGAGACCGATGGCCATGGCGAGCACCATGGGGCCGTGGGCGATGCGCGTTGCGTGCGGGGAACTGGCCGCGAAAGTCTCATCGACATGCAGCGGATTGAAATCACCGGACAGGCCGGCGAACAGCGTGATGTCGCCTTCGCCGATGGTACGTCCGCGCGTGACGATGGGCCGGTCGGCCTCGAAGTCTTCGTAGTAGTAGCCCATCTTGGTGGGGTATCCTCGTGCTTTGCGCTATCGTTGTATCCCGTGGCAGGATCGACCAGACACGACGTGAGAGCAAGCCATGCACGACTATCCCCTCACACACCGCACCATCGGCCACCTGTTGGCGGCGAAGGCAGCCGAGAACGGCGCGCGGACATTTCTGATCTGGGGCGGCCGCCGCATCTCGTATGCAGACATGCACGCGACGACGAACCGCTACGCCAATGGCTTTGCTGCAGCCGGTGTCGGCAAAGGCGACCACGTGGCTGTCATGCTTGGCAATTGCCCGGATTTTCTGTTCGTGGTCTGGGGGCTCGGCAAGATCGGTGCGGTGGCGGTTCCGCTCAATACGGCCGCGAAAGGCGAGCTGTTGCGATACTACGTGGCGCAGTCGGAATGCCGTTGGATCGTGACGGAGACGGCGCTGGCCGCGCGCATTGCCGAGGTGTTGCCGGACCTCGCGGCGATCGAGCGCATCTATTGTCTCGGCGACGCAGGCGCGCTGCACGGCGCGCGCGCGCCGGTTGCAGATCTCGCCGCACTCCTGTCCACCAGCGACACCGCACCACCGGTGGACGCGGTGCATTATGCCGATCCCGCCTGCATTATTTACACGTCGGGTACGACGGGGCCATCAAAGGGCGTGGTGAGCCCGCATGCGCAGGGCCAAAATATCGGGCGCTCCATCGCCGCGGCCTACCGCTACACCCGCGACGACGTGCTCTACACGTGCCTGCCGTTGTTTCACGTCAATGCACTGTGGTATTCGGTCAATGCGGCGCTGTGGGCGGACGCGACGGTGGCGCTGGCGCCGCGCTTTTCAGCGAGCCAGTTCTGGGCCGATATCGTGGCGACAGGCGCGACGCAATTCAACGCGCTCGGCGCCATGGCGAGCCTGTTGCTGAAGCAGCCCGTGTCGGACGCCGAGCGCGCGCATAAGGTGCGGCAGAGCATGGTCGTGCCGCTGTCGAAGGAAGCCTATCGCGACTATTCAGAACGGTTCCGATTGACGGTGACGTCGCTGTTTGCAGCCACCGAGACTTTCGCGGTGACAATTTTCGCGCCCGGCGATCCGGCGGAGAAGGGCGCGTCAGCCGGCCACCCGCGCGATCTGGCGGACGTGGCCATCCTCGACGACGACGACGGCGCGCTGCCCGCCGGTGCTGTGGGCGAGATCTGCGTGCGACCGCGCCAGCCGTGGATGACCATGCTCGGCTACTACAAAATGCCGGAGGCGACGGTGGCTGCGTTCCGCAACCAGTGGTTCCACACCGGTGATCGCGGCTATCTCGACGTGGACGGCTTTCTCTGGTTCGTGGACCGCAAGAAGGAAACCATTCGGCGTCGCGGCGAGAATATTTCGGCCTACGAAGTCGAAATGTTGATCGCACGACACGACGCGGTGCACGAGGTAGCGGCCGTGGCTGTCGCCTCCGACCTCACCGAGGACGACGTGATGGTGTTTATCGTGCGCAAGCCGGGAGCTGAGGTGAGCGAAGCCCAGCTTGTGCACTACTGCGCGACAACGATGAGCTACTACATGGTGCCGCGCTACGTGGCCTTTGTCGATGCGCTGCCCAAAACGGCGAGCGAAAAGATCGAGAAGTACAAACTCAAGCAGATGGCGGAGGCCACGCGTGCGACGCTGTGGGACCGGGAGAAGTCAGGAATTTTGATCAAGCGCGGGTGACGTTCACGGCCGCGTCATGCCTTTCGCGGCGAGGATGGTGGTCGTGGCGTCGGACTTGAGCGCTTCGACAAAACTTGCGGCAGCGGCAGCGCTTTGTGCGTTGGCGCCAACACCCGCTGCATAGATCGTCGTATTCTGTATCTCCTTCGGCAGCGGGCCGACGAGCGTGACGCCTTTAACGAGCAGGATTTCGCTGATCTGGTGGATGGCAAGATCGGCCTCGCCGCTGGCGACAAGTTCCGCGACGTAGCCGCCGGACTTGAGTTTGGCTTTGGCGCGCACCGCGTCACCAATGCCGAGTTTATCGAGCAATTTGTCGAGGTAGATACCACTGGAGCCGCCGGCCTTGGGATCGATGTAGGCGACGGCACGGGCGGCCAGCAACGCCTGTTTGAACTGCTCGACCGTTGCAATGGCCGGTTTCGGCGCTCCATCCTTGACGGCGACGCCGATACCGACGGCGGCGATGTGCAAATTGATGCCGGGCACGAGCTTCCCCTGCCGCGTGAGGTCATCGATCGCACTCGGTGTGACGATCGCCACCTCGAAGGCTTCACCGGTAGCGATACGGCGCACGAGGTCCCCGACTGTGCCGTTGTCGACGATCAACGTGTGGCCCGTTTTCGCTTCAAACGCCGGCTTCACCGCGAGCAC
>JANYHP010000320.1 GCA_025359005.1 Hyphomicrobiaceae bacterium
GGGGGGGGGGGGGGGCGAAGGTCGGCGAAGCCCGGATGAGGGGCAGACGCTTGATCAGAGCATTTTCCACCAAAGTGGACACCGGTTTGGTGCAGAAAATGCAACAAACAAAGGGCTAGAGCGCTTTCTTCAATTCAAACCAAGTGGAAAGCGCTCTAGAGCGTGATGCAGCCCCTCATGCGCCCTGCGGCAGGTCTTACTTCAACTTCGGCAGGGTCTGGGTGATGACCTGCTTGCCGTCCTTGATTTCGGCCAGATAGGACACGCGGTCGATCTCGCCGGTGTCGTCCCAGCTCGCTTCGATCATGATGCCCGGCACCTTGTCCGGCGAGATCGTCAGGCCGTGCAGGGCCGCTGCAATGGCCACCGGATCAAGCTTGCCGGCCTTCTCGGCGGCGGTCTTGAGCATGACGGCGGCGAAATAGCCTTTCATGCCGTTGTGGTCGGACTTGTACTTGTACTTGGCTTCGAAGCGCTTGGCGAAGTCGGCAACGGCCGGCACCGGCGCGTCGATGGTCAGGCCGACGTGGCCCTTGGCGCCGTTGGCTGCCTCCTTGGCGAGGTCGATGACCTTCTGGCCGAGCAAGGTCGTCTCGCCGATCAGCGGCTTGTCGAGGCCTTGCTTCTTGGCTTCGATGAGGAAGCGCGCGCTTTCCTCTTCGTTGACGTAGACGAACACTGCGTCAGCGTTGGCAGCTTTCACCTTGACGACGTCGGCGGCGAAGTCGGCCTGACCCGACTCGACCGAGATGTCGGCGACGGCCTTGATGCCGCGGCTGTCGAGTTCCTTCAAAATGGCATTACGGCCACCCTTGCCGAAGTCATTGTTGACGTAGACGATGGCGAGCGTCTTCGCCTTGACGCCGTCGCGCAGGTAGTTGGCGATCTTGGGCATCGACACGTTCTGGCCGAACGAGGTGCGGAAGATGTACTTCGAGCCCTGCGACGTGATGTTGGCTGCTTCGCCGCCGATGATCTGCGGCACCTGGGCTTCATTGGTCATGGGCAAGGTGGCGTTGACCGAGCCCGAGAACACCGGGCCGAAGATCACGACCGGCTTGTCGTCGAGTGCGCGCTGGATGGCGGCGCGGGCCTTGCCCGGATCTGACGCGGTATCGACCGTCTCGAGCACCAGCTTCTTGCCGAGCACGCCGCCGGCGGCATTGATGTCCTCGATGGCCAACAAGGCGCCGTCACGGAAGTTGGTGCCGCTGATGGCGCCGGCGCCGGACAATTCCAGCACGCCCGGAATTTTGAGGGTGTCCTGCGCGAACGCGGGCGCGGCCAAACCGAACGCTAAGCCTGCGGCAAAAAACACTGATTTTACAGTCATTTCGTCATTTCTCCCTAGGATGTGCCATCGATGGCAGCCGCCGTTTCGGCGATCTTTGTGTTGGAACGCGTGCGGCTCGGCGTCACGGGTTCGGATGGCTGCGTTTGTGTCGCGGGGCGGCGCCGCCGTCAATGACCAAGACTGCCGACAAAATTAACTTGATGTTAATTTCTTCGGCGCCGGGCCGCTCACGCGCTCCATCTCGCGCCGCAGTGCCGCAACGAACGCTGCCCCGTAGGGCGACAGCGTCGCGTCGCGGCGATGTACGAAATAGGTCTGGAACTGGGCGGGCTCGCGGATGTCGAGCATTTTCAGTCGGGGCCAGATGTCGCCGGCCAAGGTAAACTCGTCGAGCACCGCGATGCCGAGGCCGTTGGCGACCAGCCCGCAGACCGTGGTGCCAAAGCGGGCCCGGATCGAGACGTCGTAGGCGAGGCTATGGCTCTGGAACAGGCCGGCCATGATGCGGCCGTAGGGGTCGTTGGGATCGATGCCGATGAGGGGATACTTGCCGATCTCGTACACCGAGATGGCGTCGCGCCCGGCCAGCGGGTGATCGCGCGGCACTACGCACTTGAGGCGCCCCACGGCCAGCGGCGCGAACGCCAGCATCGGATGATCCAGCAAGTAGCTGATCGCCACTACCTCACCCTTGCCGAGCAGCAGGTAGTCGATCACTTCCTCGAGCTTGAGCACGTCGAGATCGATCAGCAGGCTTGGATATTTCTGGCGCACCACAGCCACCGCGCGCGGCACCATCACGTTGGCGATGGAGGGCACCGAACCGGCCCGAAGTTCCGCGTCCGCGCCCTGCTTCAGGCGGCGGATGACGAATTGCAGATCCTCCACCTTGTCGTAGAAGCCAACGATATCTTCAGCCTGATCAATGGCGTCTACGACAAGGTGGAGGATCTGCAATTCGTCATCCGCCGCCTGAAGCAGGGCGCGGACGCGGAACTTCGGGCCGGTTCGGTGCCCTCCATCGCGAACGTGATGGTGCCGCGCGCGGTGGCTGTGGTGCGCCAGAAAT
>JANYHP010000381.1 GCA_025359005.1 Hyphomicrobiaceae bacterium
ATTCGGCGGCGGCAGCGTGGTCGAGGTGGACGGCAACAAGCTCACCATCGAGTTCGACGCGGCCGGCCGCAAGCGCGTGGTGGATACTTTCGTCGATCGGGAGGGATAGTTGATGGCCGTCAATGACCGGCCAGGGCTACCTCCGTAGCGCGGTTCCTACCTGATGTGAATCGCATTTGTCACGGGGGGCTTTCCATGACGGCGCAAATCAGGTTCGAGATTGTCCGCCTGTCATGTAGAGACACGAATGGCGAAGGGATACTCGAAAGACATGCGTGAGCGCGCCATCGCCATCGTCGAGTAACCTATAACAACCGCAACCGCATGGGCGTCGCCGGCGCGTTTTATTTGTCGGCCTCCGCCGACCATCGGCGCCATCGTGTGGAACTACACCTACAACGGCCGTGAGCAGCTTTCGACCCGCACCAAGGTGAGCCCGACATAGCGGCGCAGCATAGCGTGCCAGTCAGGGGCTGAGGGAGCAGTCGGCATGCGTTGCAGACCTTTGCTGGGGACCGTCGCAGACCCTACCACACCATTTGTCTCAGCCCTCTGTGAAACAGCACGGGTCCGGCCCGCGGCCATGGCGGGAGAGCGCCAGAGGCGTGCCGCCTCTCGCGATCCGCCCGGCACGGGCGCCGCTCGCATTGGGGCGGGTGGCGGAAGCGCATTCAGGCGTGATAGGGATCCGCGACGCAAGAGACCCGCCCTATGCCGCACTCCATCCAGATGCGATCGCACGCGCCAGTGAACCGTGGCGCCCGCCTCAATGCGCGGCTGGCGGCGATGTTTCCCTACGCCCTCGGCGGGCTGATCGCGGTTTTGCTGCTGCCGGTTGCGACAATCGCGGTGCTGGCGGCGCGGGCCGAAGGCGGCGGGTTGTTGCACCTGGGGCAGACGGTGCTGCCGCGCATCATCGGCACGACGGTGGCGGTACTGGCGGGAACGGGGGCGCTGGCACTGCTGATCGGCACGGCCGCCGCGTGGATCGTGACGCTGCACACGTTTCCCGGCCGCGATCTGGTCGATCGGGCGCTGGTGCTGCCACTGGCCATTCCGGCCTATATTGCTGCCTACGCTTGGGGTGAAGCGCTGGCACCGACCGGTGGCGTGCATGCGGTTGCGGCGCGGATCCTCGGCTGGCAAACGCCGCAGGATGGCGCCTTGCCTGACGTCCGCTCGGCGACCGGGGCAGTGCTCATCCTGGCGTCGGTTTTGTATCCGTATGTCTACGTCGCGGCGCGGGCGAGCTTCCTGCAGCAGTCGGCGGCCGTGCTGGAAGTGGCCCGGACCTTGGGGTGCAGCCCGCTGGAAGCGTTTGTGCGCGTCGCACTGCCGCTGGCCCGTCCCGCACTGGCGGCAGGAACCACGCTGGTCATGATGGAAACACTCGGCGACTTCGGCGCCATGCAGTATCTCGGCGTCGAAACGCTGACCGTGGCCGTTTATGCGACGTGGCTGCAACGAGGCTCGCTGGGCGGGGCGGCGCAATTGGCGCTTGGCGCGCTGGCGGTTGTGCTTGCACTGGTCGTCATCGAACGGATCGGGCGCCAGCGGCAATCGTTCCATGCGACCTCGACGCGGGTCAGGCCGCTGCCGGTGCGCGACCTCGGCGGCGTGCAGGCAGCGTTGGCGCTGGCGGGGTGTGCCCTCCCGATTGTGCTGGGGTTCGGGGTGCCTGCGCTGGTGCTGGCCACCCACGCGATGCGCCATCTCGACACTGCACTGACGGGCGCATTCTGGCGGGCCATCGGCCATTCGCTGCTGCTCGCGACGCTGGCGGCGGCGCTGTGTGTCGTCATTGCCATCGTGCTGAGTTACGCGCGCCGCTTCAAGCCGACGCCGCTGATCGCCACTACGCAGACGGTCATTCAGGTCGGCTACGCGCTGCCGGGCACGGTGCTCGCTTTGGGGCTGTTGTTCCCGCTGGCGGGCTTCGACAACGGACTGGACGCGCTGATGCGGCGCTGGTTCGGCCTCTCCACCGGGTTGCTGCTCTCGGGCGGGGTCATGATCCTGGTCCTGGCCTACGTGATCCGGACGCTGGCAGCGGCGCTCGGCGCGCTGGATGCTGGCTGGTCGCGGCTTTCGCCGAACCTGGACGCGGCGGCGCGCACGCTCGGTCTCGACGCCATCCGGGTGATGCGACGGGTCCACCTGCCGCTGCTGAAGCCGGCCATCGGGGCGGCGGCGATCGTGGTGTTCGTCGACTGCCTGAAGGAGCTACCGGCCACGCTGCTGCTGCGGCCCTTCAATTTCGACACGTTGGCGACGACGGTTTATGCCGCAGCGGCCCTCGAACAGTTCGAAGGCGCCGCCCTCGGCGCGCTGGCAATCGTGGGCGCAGGCCTGGTGCCGGTGCTGCTCATGCAGAAGGCGTTGATGCGCCAGCCGACCTGATGCAATTGATCGCTTCAAAAAACTCCGGCATCACCCCCTTGGTCAGTTAGAAGCCACTCTGCTAGTCTTTGACCCAGATCAACCGGAGCCCGTCCCCATGACCGCGACCCCAGTCAGCCTCGACCGCCGCGCCTCGCTTCGCCTTATTCTGAGTGCTGCAGCGGTTCCGCTGATTGCGCCGCACGCGCTGGCGCAGACGACGCCGGCCGCCGGACCGTTCGCGCTCCCACCGCTGGGATATGCGCCGGAAGCACTCGAGCCGCATATTGATGCGATGACCATGACTATCCATCACGACCGCCATCATGCGGCGTATGTGGCCAACGCCAACACGCTGGCGACGCAGTGGCCGGACCTCGCCAAGCAGCCGATCAATTCTGTGTTGAAGGCGCTCGGCACGGTGCCGGAAGCGCAGCGCGCGGGCGTGCGCAACAATGTTGGCGGACACTGGAACCACACGCGCTTCTGGGACGTGATGACGCCGGGCGGCGCAAAGATGCCAACGGGCGATGTGAAGGCGGGCATCGATGGTGTGTTCGGCGATCTGCCCAAGTTCAAGGAAAAGATGAATGCGGCGGCGCTCGGTCGCTTCGGCTCGGGCTGGGCCTGGCTGATCGTCAACAAAGACGGCAAGTTCGAGGTGGTGAGCACAGCCAACCAGGATACGCCGCTGGAACTCGGCGCCAAGGCCGTGCTGCTCGGCGTCGACGTCTGGGAGCACGCCTATTACCTGAAGTACCAGAACAAGCGCGGCGACTATCTCAACGCGTGGTGGAACACGGTCAACTGGGACAAGGTTGCCGGCAACCTGAAGGCCGGCGTGTAGGGCTCATGCTCTGCCGCGCGGAGGGCCGACACAGGACTGGGCAGGTTTCGGGTCGCCGGGGAGTGTATCGGGGGCTAGGTGTGACGAGACGCAAACGATCCCCTGTCGACCGAGGTCACCGATGCTTCATCAGGCCCCATCTCCCGCCAGCGGCCGCGCCACACAACTCGGCGAGGACATGAGCGCAGACTACGTGCATGTCCGCCGCGCCATAGCGTTCCTGACCGAACATTGGACAGAGCATCCCTCACTTGACGACGTCGCGGGGGCGGTGGGGTTGAGCCCGACGCAGTGCCAGAAGCTGTTCAAACGCTGGTGCGGGTTGTCGCCAAAGGAATTCGTTCAGTCGATTGCGCTGGATCATGCGCGGCAACTGCTCGACGGTGCCGCCTCCGTCCTGGAGACGGCGCACGAGGTCGGCCTGTCCGGCGGCGGCCGCCTGCACGACTTGTTCGTCACGTACGAGGCGATGTCGCCGGGCGAATACAAGCGACGCGGCGAAGGGCTGGACATCAGCTGGGGGTTCCATCCGTCGCCATTTGGTGATGCGCTCTTAATGGCGACGCCACGCGGGCTGTGTGGTCTTGCCTTTGTCAACGACGACGCGCACGAGGGCCGTGCCGAAGCCCTGGCCGATATGACGCGACGCTGGCCGGGAGCGCGCTTCGTCGAAGCACCGGAAAAGCTCGCGGCGGCGGCGACAACAATATTCGGCCCCGCCCGCACGACGGCCGCCGATCCGGTACGGTTGGTGCTGATCGGCTCGGATTTCGAGGTGCGCGTGTGGCAGACGCTGCTGGCCATCCCCATGGGCCGCGCCGTCAGTTATCGCCATATCGCCGAGCACCTGGGCAAGCCCACTGCTTCGCGTGCGGTCGGCTCGGCCGTGGGCCGCAATCCAATCTCGTTCGTGGTGCCGTGCCATCGCGTGCTGCGCGGCGACGGCAATCTGGGCGGCTACCACTGGGGGCTGACGCGCAAGCGCGCGCTCATCGGTTGGGAGACGGGCCGCAGCCGGAACGCGAGCGCGGATTTTACGGTCGGTTGAGGCCTTGTCGGCTGATCGTCCCGCAGTTTCATTCCGGCAGGCTGCGACGGGGCAATAACGCGTGCAAAACGCAATACCGAACACACCACGAACTTGACTGCCGCCCACCACTGGGCGACCAAACCTTGTGGTTGCGTCTCGATTCAATTGCACGCCAGCGACTGGCTGCTGCGATGATGCTCGGCGCCCAATGGCTCCACAGTCGGCGCACGTGCCTCCGTCGCGACCCCGGTTGTGAACAACAAACCGACGAACCCGGAGCCCGCTATGTCAGCACTCTCCATCAGAATTTTGAGAGAAATCTCGGCCCGAGACATCCGGCCGTCGACCGGTGCAGGACCCTTTCTAGAGGGCCTTCGGCTGGATTACGGGCCGATTGCCGATATCGCGCGGTTCCTCATGGCGGCCGAGGCCGCGGTCCGATCTGCCGGCATTACACTCTCGTTCGCGCCCATCGCTGAACTTGTCGCGCTGCAGGAACGCAATGAGATATCCTGGCCCTTGCTGGCGCCCTGGATGAGCGCCCGGTTCGCGCCGCTCGGTGACGACAATTCCTACTGCCTGCTTGGCCGCAACGCGCAGGGTCGCGTAGTGGCCTCGCAGGCGGGCCGCATCTACCGGCTCGGTACTCAGACACTCGCTGAAATCGTCGCGGATCAGTCGATGATCTACGGTCGGCCGGCGACGGCCAGCGACACCGCACCAACGATGACGCTGACGGCGCCAGCCGCGCACGCTATCCGGGGAACGATCGTCTATTCCGGCGGCCTCTGGGTGGCGCCTGAGTACCGCGGCCAGAAGTTGGCAGCCCTGCTGCCGCGCATGTCCCGGGCCTACGCGCTCGGTCGGTTCAACACCGAAAC
>JANYHP010000346.1 GCA_025359005.1 Hyphomicrobiaceae bacterium
CGCGCGAGATGGTTGCCAGTATGGGGCCGAAGCCGCTGGTGTTCGCGCTCGCCAATCCCAATCCGGAGATCATGCCGGAGGACGTGAAGGCCGTGCGCAAGGATGCGATCATCGCCTCCGGCCGCACCGACTTCCCCAACCAGATCAATAACGTTCTGTGCTTCCCGTTCGTGTTCCGTGGCGCGCTGGACGTGGGCGCGACGACCATCAACGAGGAGATGAAGAAGGCGGCCGTGGTGGCGCTCGCCGGCATCGCCGACCAGGAAGCGTCCGACATCGTCACGTCGGCCTACGGCGCCGATACGTTCGTGTTCGGGCCGGATTACATTCTCCCCAAGCCGTTCGATCCGCGCTTGATCATGGAGATCGCACCGGCGGTGGCGGCGGCAGCCATGCGCTCGGGTGTCGCGAGGCGTCCGATCACCGACCTGCCGGCGTACCGGCAGAAGCTGTCCACGTTCGTCTACCGGTCGGGCTTCGTGATGAAGCCGGTGTTCGAGGCGGCGCAGCGGGCGCCCAAGCGGCTTATTTTTGCCGAGGGCGCGCATCCGTATGTGTTGCAGGCGGCGGCGCAGGCGATCGAGGCCGGCATCGCGCGGCCGATCCTGATCGGCTTCCGCGAGGACGTGACGCGGGCGGCCCACCACCTGGGGCTTCGCATCCGGCCGGAGATCGACTTCGATCTCGTCGATCCCAAGACCGATCCGCGCATGGGGGCGTTGGGGGAAGAATATCTGCGGCTCGTCGAGCGCAAGGGCGTGTCGCCGGCGCAGGCGGCGCGGGTGGCGCGGACGTCGAACACCCCGCTCGGTGCGCTGCTGCTCAAGCGTGGTGATGGTGACGCGCTGATCTGCGGCCCCATCGGGCGGTTCCAGCGGCATCTGGTGCATGTCGACCAGATCATCGGCAAGGCGCCGGGGGTCAAGGAATACGGCACGCTGTCGGCGCTGATCCTGGCGCGCGGGCCGTTGTTCCTGGCCGACACGCACGTCTCCTACGACCCGACGGCCGAGCAGTTGGCCGAGATGACCATGATGGCGGCGGAGGAAGTGCGTCGCTTCGGCATCGAGCCCAAGGTGGCATTCGTGTCGCATTCGAGCTTCGGCTCGTCCGACACGCCGTCGAGCGTGAAGATGCGGCAGGCGCTGGCCTTGCTGAAAGGCTGGGCCTCGGATCTGGAAGCGGAAGGCGAAATGCACGCCGACGCAGCGCTGTCGTCGTTCATCCGTGAGGAGATTTTCCCCAATTCGCGGCTGTCGGGAGCGGCGAACCTGTTGATCATGCCCAACCTGGATGCGGCGAACATCTCGTTCAACCTGCTGAAGGTCGTGTCCGAAGGCGTGGCGGTCAGCCCGATCCTGCTCGGTGCGGCCAAGCCCGTGCACATCGTGACGCCGTCGGTGACGGTGCGAGGTCTGCTCAACATGGCCGCGCTTGCCGTCGTCGACTGCCAACGGAGCACTGCGGCGAACCAGCGGTGAGGGCTGCCGAGTTCAAGGCGGATTGTTGGGGCTGCGACGCGCTTGACCCAACGGGCGCCGGATTGCGCACATGACCGGTGCGTCAGTCCCACGGATTGAAGACTTGCACGCCGGTGGTCGCGAAATCGGCGATGTTGCGGGTGACGACGGTCATGGCGTGCACGAGGGCGGTAGCGGCGATCCAGGCGTCGCGTTCGGCGTGGGTGTTGGGAACGTGCAGGCGCGCGCAGCACACCGCAACGCGATCATCGATGGGCAGAATGCGCCCGGCGAAGCGGGGGAGGAGCGTTGTGTCGAGCCAGGTCCGTAAGACCTGTCCACTCGTCGGGTCCTTGCGTTCGAGCCTGAGGGTGCCGAGTTCGAGTTCCAGGATCGTCACGGCCGACAGGAAATACAATGTCGGAGACGTCGAGGCTGCCCAACCCAGGACCTTGGGTTCTGCCATATGCGGGCGTCGCAATTCGGAAACGACGTTGGTATCGAGGACGTACATCAGCTCAAGTCCGGTGTGGGGAAAAATCCCTGCATCCGTGGGGGGGTAAATTCGACGTCCGGTGCGTCTGGTGATTGCGCGACAGCTTCCGCCAACGACATCTCCCGGCCGACGAGCCGTTGGTACTCCTCGATGCTCAGCAGCACGTGCGCTGGCTTGCCGCGATCGGTAATGAACACCGGGCCGGACTGGGCCGCCTTCTTGGCGCCGCTGGTGTCCTGATTGAACTGGCGGCTCGAGATCGTGGTGGCGGGCATGGGGCACCTGGCGAATTGGACAATGTAGTTACGTTACTACATTTTGAGTGGAGCCGTCGAGGGGCTCCGGTCTGTTTTCACGACCGTTCGAAACGGAAGCGAGAAGGTCTGCACAGCGTGCCCGCCAAATGCGCCAGGATGGCGCGGGGCGCGCGGTTTAGATTTTTTGGTACCGGACTGCCAGAAACGTCAGAGGCTCACCAGCGACGCTGCCAGGGGCCTAAGCGGCGATTAACTCTGATGGCGGATTATTTAACCAAGACAGGCACCGGCAGGCTGGGTGCTGGCGGCTGGCAGCGTGCGTTCGGCGTTGTCGCCGGAGCAATCCTGTTTGACAGCGGTGTCGATCCTTGGCACCTCGCGCAAGCGTGCGCCGGATTGGCCACGAACACACCGCGAAGCGCGAGGACCCGCCCATGCCCGCTACAGTCTTCGACAGTTCCATCTTCCGTGATGCGTTCGGGTCGGAGGGCATGCGCGCGGTGTTCTCAGACGAGGCGCTGGTGGCGCGCTATGTCGAGGTGGAGGTCGCGCTGGCCAAAGTCCAGGGCGCGCTGGGGTTGATCCCGGCGGATGCCGCCGCTGCGATTGCCAAGGGTGCGGACGCGTCGAAGATCGATCTCGGTAAGCTGAAGACCGAGACGGACCTGGTCGGCTACCCCATCGTCGGTGTCGTGCATCAGATGCAAAAGCAGTGCGGCGACGCCGGCCGTTACCTGCACTGGGGCGCGACGACGCAAGACATCATGGACATGGCGACCGTGCTGCAAGTGCGCGCCGCACTCGATCTGGTGGAGGCCGATCTGCGACAGATCGCGATTGATCTGGCCAAGCTCGCCGACACGCACCGCGGCACGGTGATGGCTGGCCGCACGCATCTGCAGCACGCGCTGCCGACCACCTTCGGGCTCAAGGCGGCGGTGTGGCTGTCGATGATCGACCGGCATCGGCAGAGGCTCGAGCAACTCCGCCCGCGCGTGCTGATGGGGCAGTTCGGTGGCGCGGCGGGGACGCTCGCTTCGCTGAAGGACAAGGGCCTCGCCGTGCACGATGGCCTGATGACGGAGTTGAAGCTCGAAACACCGTGTGTGCCCTGGCACGTGGCGCGCGATGGGCTCGCCGAAGCCGTGGCGTTCCTCGGCCTCGTCACCGGCACGTTGGGCAAGATCGCGCTCGATGTGATGCTGCTGATGCAAACGGAAGTGGGGGAAGCGTTCGAGCCCTTCATGCCCGGTCGCGGCTCGTCGTCCACCATGCCGCAGAAGCGCAACCCGATCAGCGCCGAATTGATCGTGGCGGCCGCGCGCAGCGTGCGCCAGGATGTGGGGTTGATGCTCGACAGTCTGGCCGGCGCCGATCATGAGCGGGCCACCGGCCCATGGCATCTGGAATGGATCGCGTTGCCGCGCGCGTTCATCGCCACAGGCGGGGCGCTGCATCAGGCGAAGTTCCTGGCCGGAGGATTGATCGTGGACGGCGCCCGCATGCGCCGGAACCTCGACATGACCGGCGGATTGATCGTCGCCGAGGCGGTGATGATGGCGCTGGCGGAGAAGATCGGCCGGGGGCCGGCGCATGATTGCGTCTATAGCGCTTGCCGCAAGGCGCTCGAGGGCGGCACCATGCTGCTCGATGAATTGCGCCGGGAGCCGAAGGTCACCGCCGTGCTTGATGATGCCGCGCTGCAAAAGCTCGTCGATCCTGCCCAATACCTGGGCACCGCTGACGCCATGATCGATCGCGTGCTGGCCGCGCATCGGGCGATAGGGTGAAAATGGGGTCCGTTCGTCGGGCGCAATAGCGACGCGTATTGCGCCACCCGGGGCGCCGACGGTGCGGCAGGCCTACCCCAGCCTCTGCGGCCGTGACGGCGCACTACGGACGCGAACGGCGTCCTAATGCGCCCTACCGTGCGCGGCTTCCCGCGGCGCGGTGCGGCCGACGGCCTTTTGCCTTTGCCGGCGGCTCCCCGCTATAAGGCGGCAGACTCACGTTTGACCGGACCGAGCCCGGGCCATGCCCGTCTTCCGAGGACCCCACCATGAGCGCACCCGCCGCATCCAAGATCACCCCGCAGATGGTGGCAGAGCATGGCTTCAAGGGGGACGAGTATGCGCGCCTGCTCGACATCCTGGGGCGGGAGCCGAGCGTGCTGGAACTGGGGATCTTCTCGGTGATGTGGAGCGAGCACTGCTCCTACAAGTCGTCGCGCTTCTGGCTGAAGCAATTGCCCACGACAGGTCCGCGCGTTATCCAGGGGCCGGGCGAGAACGCTGGTGTTGTCGATATCGGCGACGGCGACGCCATCATCTTCAAGATGGAGAGCCACAACCACCCGTCATTCATCGAGCCCTATCAGGGTGCGGCGACCGGTGTCGGCGGCATCATGCGCGACGTGTTCACTATGGGCGCGCGGCCCATCGCCAATCTCAATGCGCTGCGCTTTGGCGCGCCGGACCATCCCAAGACGCGGCAACTCGTGTCGGGCGTGGTGGCTGGTATCGGCGGCTACGGTAATTCGGTGGGCGTGCCGACGGTGGGCGGGGAGACCAATTTCGA
>JANYHP010000355.1 GCA_025359005.1 Hyphomicrobiaceae bacterium
TATTGACTGTTGGGGCTTGTGTGAAGCGTGTGACGGCTTTTACCGACGGATAGCGCGACCGGATGCAGTGCCCTTTTCCGGGAAGAGGGCCGAGCCCTCGTCCTTGTTGCCGCCGTGCCGTGTGGCCCCTCCATCGGGTGACTTGCCTAAACCCCCGGTTCTGTGCGCCACTCGGGCTCCAATGACATGATCGCCGGGACCCTTGCAATGGCCGATGACGGATTGCAGAAGACTGACCAAGACGCCGGGTGGCAGGCGTCCATTGACGCGCAGCACGGCCCGGTCCTGTTCGGTCCGCTGGTGGCCGCGTTCACGGCGACGACGTTCCTTTCGGCGGTACTGTTGTTTTCCATCCAGCCGCTGTTCGCCAAAATGGTGCTGCCGGTCCTTGGCGGAGCGCCGTCGGTGTGGGCGGTCGCTGTCTCGTTTTTCCAACTCGCGCTGCTGGCAGGGTATTGCTACGCTCACCTGCTCAAGACCTATATGCCGGCGCGGTTGACGGGAGTGGTGCACTTGGTGCTGTGCGCGGCAGCCTTCACTCTGCTACCAATCCAGTTGCCGGCGGGCTGGTCGGAGCCTCCGGCGGGCGAGCCCTATTTCTGGCAGATGCAGTTGTTTGCCGTGGCGGTCGGTGTGCCGTTCGTGGCGGTGGCGGCGAACGCGCCGCTGCTGCAGGCGTGGTTTGCAGAGACGCGGCATCCGGCTGCGCGCGATCCCTATTTTCTCTACGCGGCGAGCAATCTCGGCAGTTTCGCCGCATTGCTGGGTTATCCCTTTGTGCTTGAGCCGTTGTACGGCGTTTCGACCCTGAGTCACTTTTGGACCATCGGTTTTGTCGCGCTCGTGGTGTGCATCGCGGGTGTGTTCCGCATGTCGCGCGGGGTCTTGCGAGCGCCTCAGGTTCCGTCACATGACGCAGTGGATTTCGCTGCGGCGCAGGCGCCGCCGACGTGGGGCGCGCGTGCGCAATGGGTGTGGTTGGCCTGTATTCCCTCGGCACTCCTCACCGCATTTACGACGCATGTGACGACCGATGTGGCCTCCGCGCCGCTACTCTGGGTGCTGCCGCTGTCAGCTTATCTCCTCACGTTCGTGATCGTGTTCCGGTCCCGGGCGCTCATCCCTCGCGAGGTGCTGCTGCCGCTGCATCTGGTGGCGGTTGTGGGCGCGCTGCTGGTGCTGTCGCAGACCAAGAACGAAGGCTGGTTTTTAACTGCGCCGGTGGGGGCGCTGGCGTTCGTGACATCAGCTCTGGTCGCCCATCGGACTCTCTATGATGCACGCCCGGCGCCGCGATACCTGACCGAATTCTATCTATGGATGTCGTTCGGCGGCGCGCTGGGCGGACTGGCGGCGGCGCTGGTCGCGCCGAAGCTGTTCCGGGAGGTGCACGAATATCCGCTGCTGCTCGCGTTGACGTTCGGTTGTCGGCCAGGTGCGTTCGATCTTGGGCCTAAAAAGCGCGATGCCTTTCTGGCGCTGTGGGTGATCGCGGCGGTAGCCGCACTCGCCGGTTACTGGGTGCCGTGGGGGGCCGCGCGGCTGCCGGTCGGGCGGCTCTTTACCTGGTCGATCGAGTGGGGCGCAACGTTCGGCGTGGCACTGATCCTGGCGGCGGTGCTGCTGGCGAGTTGGAAATACCCGCCTCGGCAACTGGTCGCGGCCCTTGCACTGTGTCTGACGGTCGCGGTGCTGCCGTCGGCGGTGCACAAGGGGGTCGCAAAACGCAGCTATTTCGGCGTCTATCGCGTCATGCAGTCGGCAGATGGGCAATTCAACACGCTGGTGCACGGCTCCACACTGCATGGCGCCCAACGCATCCGCGATGAAGAAGGCAACGCGGTGGCCGACATTTCGCCGGCCACCTACTACTACGAGGGCAGCCCCATGGCGCGGACCATCGTCACACGGCGAGAGGCGCTGCGCGAACAGGGCCGCAAGGGGCGTTACGGCGTCATCGGGCTCGGCACGGGTTCGCTGACGTGCCATTCCGAAAAAGACGAGACGTGGCGCATCTTCGAGATCGACCCAGTCATGGTCGAGATTGCCTCGGGTGACGAGAACTTCACCTTCATCGAGAACTGCATGCCGCACCCCGATATCCAGATCGGCGACGCGCGATTGACCTTGTCAAAGGAGCCCGACGGCTCGTTCGATCTGCTGATCGTCGATGCCTTCTCGTCGGACGCGGTGCCAGTGCACCTGATGACGGCGGAGGCGATGAAGCTGTATCTCACCAAGCTTACGCCCGATGGCGTCGTGTTGCTGCACATCTCCAATCGCTATCTCGATCTTGATGCGGTACTGGGCGCGACAGCCGGGGCTGTGCCGGGCCTCTATGGGTATCTGCTGTCCGATGATGCGGCGGATGGCAGCTATGCCCAGTCGACGTCGACGGTGGGGCTGTTTGCCAGGAACGCGGACGCGTTGGCCGCCTATCAATCCCTCGGCGAAATGAAGACGCTGGATACGGCCATGATGCGACCGTGGACGGACGACTACTCAGATATCCTGAAGCCGTTCCTGTCAAAATACCGGCGCCGCTTCGGCAGTGGCGAATAACGGACGCGTGCGGCGATAACCGTATAAGCCGTCCGCCACGGCTTCTGGGGCCGTCACAGTGACCTTGGGTTCTGATCGGGTGCCTTGGGCGTGGCTGGGCGCTCGATGAGGAAGCGGACGACGTGTGGTGTGTCGTGAGAGCCGTTGATCGAAACCTCGCGGCAGACGACCATGGCCAGTTGCAGTGATGGCGCCGACGGGGCCGCATCGCTTTGCAGCGTTGCAGCAAGTCCACCGGCCTCAATCAGCGGTCGAATTTCGACGACTTCGAAGTCGCGTAGCGCCGCCGGAGGCACACCGCGCGAGCAGCACCGCATAGACCCCGGGCATGACGCGGCGAGCGAAGCGCATCGTTGTCGCCTTACCCTGGCAGACAACGGGCGACGTCCTCACCGCCCCTGCAACGCGCGGCTCGACGCCGCTCGCCTACTTCTTGCCGCTCGCGCGGTCGTAGTCGTCCGCCGCCGCGCTCACGACCTCGAGATCGCGCGTGGCCTTCTCGGCATCCGCGAGCAGCTCGGCGGTGAAGATCGTGAGCCCCCAGATTCCGTTGTCGCGCCGGCGGAACGGATAGCGCGTGCCCTGCGCCGTGACGACGCTCGCGCGATCCCCCTCGGTGTCGACGCTCGCGACGCCCGAGAGGTCGCGACGCAGCCGCTTCGCCCAGCCGCGTTCGCGGTAGACGAGCGCGAAGACGAAGCTGCCCTCGGCGGCGTCGGCCATCTCCTTGTATTGTGCAAGCATCTCGGTCCGCTGCGGCTCGGGATAGCTCGATTCGACGCGCTTGCTGGCCTTGGCGCGCATGTCGTGGATCGTGAAGCACGCCCACTGCGCCTCCGTCTCGAGGTACGCGAAGAACGCTCGCGGGTCGTCCTCGCCCACCGAGCGCGCGACGCGCATGTACGCCCCTCGAGGCGTGGTGTCCGGCGGGAACGGCCGATGGAGGAGCGCGTAGAGCAGCGACGGCACGAGGACGACGGCCGCGAGGATCGCCAGCCATGTGCGGAGCGCACGCTTGTCCATCGGCCTTCTCGCTCTT
>JANYHP010000383.1 GCA_025359005.1 Hyphomicrobiaceae bacterium
TCATTCTACAACTGCTCCGAAGTTCGTACTATCTGGGCAGGCTCCTAGGGGCACGGTTGGCCCGATTTCTGGCGTTTTTCACACCTGTCAGGGACGCTGGTTGGCGCGCTGAGCGCCGGATCGCTTTTTCCGAACAGAGCCGCATGGCCTGAGTGGCGCGGCACCGCGGTCGCGCATCCATCACCGATCTCGCCGCATCGATCATCCGCCATGATGGCCGTTCACAGCGTCGCCGCATTGGTCCGCTCAACTTCTGCGCAAGCGACACAGGGCCTCGTCGACGCAACAGCAATTCTCAATGTGAAATTACGCACCTCTTTCAGCGGCGGGTTGGTCGCGACCTGTAGGGTGCAATAGCCCACTTCGGGCGTATTGCACCGGGACGAGCGAGGTCTCAGCGTTGGTCAACGTGTCCGGCACTCGGCGCAATACGGCCGAAGTGGCCTATTGCGCCCTACAACCGAGGCTTCCTCCGGCCACAGTGAGAACTGCTGTCGACGCTATACCGGGCTTGACACCGGTGATAGCCTGCACTGCAGCCACCCCGAGCGGCTGCCAATGTCCAAACCGTTGGAGACCACGATGAACCGACTAACCCTTATGTTGATTGCTGTTTTCGGCATCCTGTCCAGTTCCGCCCTGGCGCAGAACGAAAGCCGTGAGCTCGGCCCGCACGTCCACGGCGCCGGCACGCTGACGATCGCCGTCGACGGCAACACAATCGCAATGGACTTCAGTGCCCCCGCCAACGACATCATCGGCTTCGAGCACGCACCGAGCACGCCCGAACAGCAGCAGATCCTTGCCCAGGCCAAGGAAAAGCTTGCGCATCCGCTGGATTTGTTTGCCCTGCCGGCGGCCGCGGGCTGCACGCTTGCCTCTGCCAACGTCGTGTTCAATGCGGCAGAGCCGGCCACGGCCGACAAGCCCAAAGCTGCGGACCCAGCCGCCCCCCAGCACGCCGATTTCGACGTCGACTATGCGCTCGCGTGCAAGGACGCCACCATGGTCACCAGCATTGCCTTCCCCTATTTCAAGGCCTTCCCGAACAGCCAGAAACTGTCTGTCACCATCGCCTCCGACAAGGGCCAGTCACAATACGACGTCACCCGCGACACGCCGCAGCTGACCGTCAAATAGCGGCGCTTAACCCTTTCGGCGCGCCTCTGTTCACACACCTGCAGTCCTGGTATGGTTCACCGCTTCCGTACCAATCTTGGGTGGACCGAGGCAAAGCTCTCACATGACCGACCAGACGAAGCGCCCCGAGCCGGAGCTTGGCTCGACCTTATCCAAGCGCGGCAGCAACGAGCCCCGGCCCGAGCAGCCGCATATCCGCCTCTCGTCGCATCCGCGCAAAGGCAGCATCTCCGCGCCCGAAATCCACTGGGGTGCGGCCTCCGCCAAAGAGCGCGGACCGGTCATCGGCAGCCAGGCAAACCCGCCGCAACGCAACGTCATCGGTGTCCACTCCGGCGCCTATGGTGTCTATCGCGCGCTCGCGATTGCTGCGGGCAAGCTCAGCCCCGTCCACCGGCCCGATCTCACCAACACATTCCCGCCCGTCGATATTCCGCCGCAGCCGCAGTGGCTGGGCACGGAGCGGATCGTCTCCATCGATCCGTGGGGCCATCGCGTCGCCGCGGAGTTCCGCGACGAGATCGCCGCCGGCTTCGACATCCGCCCGACCATCGCCATCACCAAGGCGCGCATCCAGTTGCCCGAATTGCAAGGCGCGCTGGCCGCCGGACGCGTCAAGGCTGATGGCCACGTGCTGCTGGAGAACGGCGACACCAACGTCGTCAAGGCCGCCATCGAGCCGGTCTGGTATCTGCCCGGCATCGCCCAGCGCCTCAACATCACCGAGACGCAACTGAGACGCGCCTTGTTCGACCAGACCGGCGCGATGTTCACCGACCTCGTCACGCGGCCGGATCGGAAAGTGTTTCTGCCACCGATCGGCGGCATCACACTCTACATGTTCGGCAGTGTCGAAAATCTCTGGAAGGGTGACCACGAAATCGCCTGCCGCGTGCACGACGAATGCAACGGCTCGGATGTGTTCGGCTCAGATATCTGCACCTGCCGGCCCTACCTCGTGCACGGCATCGAGGAGTGCATCCGCTCGGCGCAGCGCGGCGGGTCCGGGCTCATCGTCTACAATCGAAAGGAGGGCCGCGCGCTTGGCGAAGTCGTCAAGTTCCTTGTGTACAATGCGCGTAAACGCAATCCGGCCGGCGACACCGCCGCCGCCTATTTCGAGAAGACCGAGTGCGTGGCTGGCGTGCAGGACGTGCGCTTCCAGGATCTGATGCCGGATGTGTTCAACTGGCTCGGCATGAAGCGCATCGACCGCTGGGTCTCGATGTCCAATATGAAGTTCGACGCGATGGCTGCGCACGGCATCGAGATCAAGCAACGCATTCCCATCCCCGACGACATGATCCCGCGCGATGCATCGGTGGAAATGGATGCCAAGAAAGCCGCCGGCTATTTCACCGATGGCACGACGTCGGCCGCCTCCGGCGATCTGGCCGACACCAAGGGGCGCGGCCTTGACAAGTATTGATGCAAAGGGCGCGCCGACCGTTGCCTCGTTGCTGACGGCCGAGGCGGTGCGCACGCGCGCGCGGATGATTTTCGACGCTGCCAAACGCGGCGCGCTGACGCATTTCGCGCTCCACATCGACGCGTTACCCGCCTGCGCCGCTTATGTCGCCGACACCATCCGCCAAAACTATCCAGACCTCAAAGTCCCACCGCATTCCCGCTGGCGACATCTGAGCGCCAATGGACACGATTGGGCCGAACGCCTCGGCGACCGGCTTTCGAGCGACGACTATCGGCGCGCCGGCCAGATGATGGACCTCGCCTTGGTCAGCGTGTTGCTCGACGCAGGCGCCGGTCCGGACTGGCGCTGGCGCGATCCCGTGACCGGCCGCGACTTCGGCCGCTCCGAAGGTCTCGCGCTGGCGTCGCTGGACGCCTTTCGCGACGGGGTTTTCTCGTCCGTGGCGGACGCACCGTGTCAGGCCGACGCCGCCGGTTTGCAAGGCCTGTCGACCGAGCGATTGGCTGCGGCATTTCAGGTGCGCGACGACAATCCGCTGATCGGCCTCGACGGCCGTGTTGCCTTGCTGCGACGCCTCGGCAGCGTCATTGCGACTGCCCATAGCGGCTTTGGGAGCGGGGCTCAGGCGCGTTTCGGCAATATTTTCAATCAATGGGTCGAAGCGCTCGACATGGGCGAAATCGATCTGCCGACGGTGTTGGAAGTCGTGCTCGAAACGCTCGGCGCGATCTGGCCGGGACGCATCG
>JANYHP010000422.1 GCA_025359005.1 Hyphomicrobiaceae bacterium
GACGAAGCGGTCCTCCGCCCGCTGGCTGGTGCGCAGCGCCTTGAGCCGGACCAGCGACACGTCGTCGCCGCTGTCGGCCGCGATCAGCAGCAATGTGCGCAGGAAGACGTCGCGCTGCGCCACGCTGCCGCCCAGTTGGCCGAGGCGGGCAGCAACGGCGGCCAGCGGCATGGCGCTGCGCCGGTTCTCTGCCATGCTCAAGATGATCTCGGCAAGGGCGACGCCCACCGACCGGCTGACGGCGGCCTGCTCGGTTGATCCGCTATCGGCCGCGCTCCGGAGCGCCGCGACGAGATCGGCAGCGGCCGCGAGTCGGCGTGAACCGATCAGCGCAAGCAGCCCATGCAGGGCGCCGAAGACGTAGGTCGTATCGTGGCGGCGCGCGTCGGCGATAGCCCCGACAGTATCCCAGCGTTGGCCGACATCGAGACCTTCTTGTTCCAACCGCCAGAGCAGCGAGGTGACGTTGGCGACGTCGCGGAAATCGCAGGTGGCGGAGGTTTTCAGATGTGCGTCGAAGACGGCGAGAGCCGAGGCGTGGTCGCCTGCCGAGAGCTGAAACAACGCCAGGTGCCAGGCGAGATGGCCGCCGAAATTGCCGCACGTGCTCCACAACGCCGTCGTCGGCGCCAGCCACGCGATGCCGTCGTGCACGTGATCACGCATCTCCAGCACATGCGCGACCGCATGCAGGCCCCAGACGTCGTGCGGCGTATGCGCCACGGCGCAGCGGCCGAACCGTTCCGCGGCGCTGAAGCTGCCGGTTTCCTCGAGGCCGAAGGCGTGGCAGCCGAGCAGATAGCCATAACCCGCCATGTGCTCCGACCAGTGCGGCAACAACGCCGTCGTCTGCGCCAGCATGGCGCCCGCCTCGCCCGACATGAAGCGCAGGGCGTGAGCTAGCTTGGCCGCGAGAAAATCGTGCGGCGCAGTCGCCAGGTGCAGTTCGAGACGCGCGGCAGCGACGTTGAGATCGCCGCCCGCGGCGAGTTCCAGCGCGGCGACGAGCGCACGCTCGCTTGCGGTGCCGCCGCCCGGTGCTCTGGCCAGCGCCGTCTGGCTCAGCCGGCATTGGTCGCGCGCAGCCGTCATCGCCGGGGCCGAGGCCATGATAACGGCAGCGAGCCCGGTAAGCGCCCGCGCTGCTACCATATCCGGGTCGATGGCGAGCGCCGCGCCGAGGTCGGCACCGGCCGGCCGGTGGCCTGCGACGGCCGCGACCGCAGCCTCGAAGTGGGCAACGGCGGCAGCGGCGCGCGACGAATGAGCGAAACCGTAAGCGTCGATCTGCATTGAGTTGACGTCCATCTTTGACACGGAGCCGAGGGATGCCCCGACGCAACCTTCGCCGAAGCCGTTTGGATCGGCCAATCAAGGTTCTTCACGACATTGTCAGCCCGCGTGTGACATTTGCGGCGAAACCGCCACGGTTGCGTCCCAAATGGCGCAAGCCGGACACAGTGACCTATCCGGGTGCCGCGAAGACAGGTAATTGACGCAAAGCGCGAGACATGGTGTCACGGGCGCCGCGGGACGAATAATGGGCTTGCAACACCACACTCGGCTTAGACCGCGCGCGGTCTCGGCAGTGGCGCTGATGGCGGCGCTGGTTGCGCCAGCGTGGGTGCAGGCCCAGGCCCAGGCTCAGACTCAGACACCGGTCACCGGCATCCCTGAAAATTCCTTTGCCACCAATTTCCCCGCCAACGGCGATGCCGATGGCCGCCGCAAGGCGCTGGCCGAAAAGGGCGTCACCTACGGCCTCAACTACGTCGGCGAATGGCAAGCCAACGTGGCCGGCGGGCTGAAGCGTGGCAGCGGTTACATGGGCCGGCTGGAAGGCGTGTTGGACGTCGACCTGGAAAAACGGGCGGGCCTCGCCGGCCTCAGCTTTCACGGCAACGTCTTCAGCATCCACGGCAAGGGCCTGACCGAGGACAAGGTCGGCAGCCTGGCGTCGGTCAGCTACCTGGAGGCCAAGCCGACCACGCGGCTCTCCGAAGCCTGGCTCGAACAGAAGTTCTTCGGCGGCATGGCCAGCGTGCGCGCGGGCCAACTCGCAGCCGACACCGAGTTCGGCATCTCGTCGTACGCCACCCAGTTCATCAACGGCACGTTCGGCTGGCCGACGCTGATGGCATCTGCCTTGCCGAGCGGCGGGCCGGCCTATCCGTTCGCCACGCCCGGCGCGCGCATCAAACTCGATCCCAATGCCAACGTGTCGCTGCTGGCCGCCCTCTACAACGGTGATCCGGCGGGCCCCGGCACCGGCGATCCGCAGACGCGCAATCGTTTCGGCCTGAATTTCCGCTTGCAAGACAGCCCGCTGCTGATCACCGAGGGACAGGTTCGTGTCAATCAGGACAAGGGCGCGAGCGGGCTCGCCGGATCTTACAAGCTCGGTGCCTTCAGCCATTTCGGCAGCTTCAACGATCAACGCTTCGGCACCGATGGGCTCGCCCTCGCCGATCCCGCAAGCAATGGCCTGCCGCTGCAACGGCGCGGCAACCACGGCGTCTACGCGGTCATCGATCAGCAACTCTGGCGGCCGAAATCGGGCGAGCCCGACAAGGGCATCGGCTTTTTCGTGCACGGTATGGCGAGCCCATCGGATCGCAATCTGCTCGACCTTTATGTCGACGGCGGCGTCGTGTTCGCCGGCCTGTGGGCGGCGCGGCCCGACGACGTGCTGAGCTTCGGCGCGGCCTACGCGCGCATCTCCGACGGCGCCCGCGCCAGCGACGCCGACGCCATCCGCCTCGGCACCGGCGCGCTACTCCGCAACGCCGAGCGCCTGCTGGAGATCAACTATCAGGCACAAGTGATGGCCGGCTGGCAGATGGACCTCGACCTGCAACGCATCATCAGCCCCGCCGGCGGCGCCGCCAGTCCCGCTGACGCAACCGGCCGCACCCCCATCCCGAGCGCCACCGTGCTGACGCTGCACAACGCGTTCAAGTATTGAGCAGCGATTGATCCAGTCCGACAACTCGAACGCTTTGGCGCGCGGCGGCGTGTTCCTCGGTGTCAGGAGCGAATGCACTGGCCCTATTTGTTGACCTGCTTGAGCGAAAACCCAGCCTTGCCGGCATAGCCTTTCACGATGGCTTCGCGCTCTGGCTGGCTCAGCACCCGGTCGACATATTCAAATCCGGCCGGCGCCAGTTTTTCGACCTCGTCGATGACACGCTCCGGCCCGCCCGTCCGGTTGAGCCGCACGATTTCGGCGGTCGTCGTCAGCCGCTCGTTCTCGTACACCGTCAAGGCCTGCATCGGATGATCCGACTTCTGCAGCGCATCGGCGAGTGAGCGGGCATCGAGGATCGCTTGCGCGGCACCGTTTGAGCCGACCGGATACATCGGATGCGCCGCGTCGCCGAGCAGCGTGACGCGGCCAAAGCTCCAGCGCGGCAGCGGATCGCGATCGCACATCGGATATTCGTAGCAGACAGGCGTCGCGCGCACGAGCGCTTCCACGTCAACGCCCGGCACCTTGTAGCGACGCGCGTAAGGCACCACTTCGTCCATGCGCCCGACCCGTGACCAGCTGTCTTTGGGCACCGGCGTCGTCGCCCCGTCCGCAATACGAATGGCGATGGCCCAGTTCGTCAGGCGCGTGGTGGGCGTCGAGCCCGGCGCGATCGGATAAAGCGCCAGCTTCGCACCCATGCCGCCGCCGATGTACATCGACCGCCCGGAGAGGAACTGCGGCCACTCGGTGGCGCCGCGCCAGAGCATGACACCCTGCCAGTTCGGCGGACCTTCTTTGGGATAGAAATACTGCCGGGCCACGGAGTGGATGCCGTCGGCCGCGACAAGCACATCGCCGCGCACCGTCTGGCTCGATGTGCCAAAGCGCGCATCGGTGAAATGCGCGGTCACGCCGCCTTCGTCCTGTATGAAGCCGGCCAGCCGGTGTCCGGTTCGCACCGCATCCGGTCCGAGCGTGGCGAGCACGGCCTCGTAAATCGCCTTCTGCAAGCGCCCGCGATGAATCGAG
Organism: Hyphomicrobiaceae bacterium; assembly: GCA_025359005.1. Classification (GTDB taxonomy): domain Bacteria; phylum Pseudomonadota; class Alphaproteobacteria; order Rhizobiales; family Hyphomicrobiaceae; genus JABFRJ01. Next base: position 4,001 of record JANYHP010000422.1, read on the forward strand.
AATTGCGGATACTCAAAGCCTGCATCGGTGCCGCGCGTTTCTCGCCACACCTCCTGGCCGAGCCGATTGATGTAGATCAGCTCCTTGGTTCTGATGGCAATGGCATCCAGCGCCGGCAGCAGGCCGAGCAGCGCCAACTCCTTGATCGCGTGCGGCAGCGTATTGATACCGACACCGACTTCGCGGATCTCTGTCGCCTGCTCGAACACGATCGACTTGATGCCGCGCGCGTGCAGCATCAACGCGAGCGTCAGCCCGCCGACGCCACCGCCTGCGATGAGAACTGTCATGTCCGGCCTCGCCTTGCTGTCTGCCCGCTGCTGTTCACTTGGCGTCATCCGGCGGCGGCAGGAAATCGACTTCGTGCTTGGCCGACAGCGCCACCACTTCAGGCGGCGTCTGCTCCGGCATGTTGTGGATCGCCCAGAACAGATCGTAGAGCCGCCGCGTCGGCGACACCCAGAAGAAGCACTTCACTGTGCGGTCGCTCTTGTTGAAGATCGCGTGCGGAATGCCCATCGGCATGCGCACGAGATCGCCGGGGTTGGCAATCGCCGTCCGCCCGTCCAGCATCAGCTCGAACTGGCCCTCCAGCATGTAGATGAACTCATCCTGCGTCGGGTGGATGTGGGGCGGCACAAACGTGCCTGGCGGGAACGTCGCATGCCAGGACATGGACGTTTCCGAGACCTGCTTGGGGACATAGACCTGCCCCAGGATATTCCAGGAGATATTGTCGATGCCTGCGCCGGCCTTGGTAATTCCGGGTGTCATGGGCATGGCGGTTTCCCTTTCCTGGGTGCGGCAACAGGCGTGCTCAGCCGATATGCAGATAGCGGTCGGTGACGTGTGGATCGGCCCTCAGATCGGCGCTGGTGCCGCGCCACACGACCCGTCCTTTTTCGATCAGCACATGCCGGTCTGCAAGCCCAAGCAAGGCACCGATGTTTTTATCGATAACGACAATCGCCTCGCCGTCGTCTTTCAGGCGCTTGAGGCACGCCCAGATCTCTGCCCGGATCAGCGGCGCAAGTCCCTCGGTTGCCTCATCCAGCACCAGCAGCTTGGGATTGGTCATCAGCGCGCGGCCGATGGCCAGCATCTGCTGTTCGCCCCCCGAAAGTTGCGTGCCCCTATTGGTGCGCCGCTCGGCCAGCCGCGGAAAAAACGTGTAGACGCGGTCGAGCGTCCATTGCGGCGCACCGAACCGGCTGGCCGCCGTCGCAATCAGATTTTCCTCAACCGTCAGCGTCGGAAACACCTGCCGGCCTTCCGGCACCAGCCCCAGCCCAAGCTGTGCGATTTTGAAGGGCGG
>JANYHP010000439.1 GCA_025359005.1 Hyphomicrobiaceae bacterium
TCGGCCGTATTGCGCCGAGTGTCGGACACGTTGACCAACGCTGAGACCTCGCTCGTCCCGGTGCAATACGCCCGAAGTGGGCACTTGCACCCTACAGGTCGCGACCAACCCGCCGCGGAAAAAGAAGCGCCCGGCCGGCCACCGGAGTCGTGCTCCGAAGGCCGCCGGGCGCTGTGGGTCGTCCGCGCCTCAATTGCTGTTGGGCGCGCCCTTCTCGTTACTGTTGCCTTCCGAGAACTCCATCTTCTTTTTCGCCGACTCGATGGTGGTCGACAGGAAGGTCAGGTCGTCGCCGACGGTGGCGGTGGGGTTGCATTGCGGCATGCATGCGAAGGTCTGCCGCGCGGTGCCCTTCATGACGTTGACCACGCCAACCTCGTCGCGGCGGACCGAGATGCGCTGGTCCTGGATCACGTTGCGGTCGCCGTCGAGCGCGATGATGTTGGTGATGCCGTAGCTCTTGCCGGTGATGACCAGCGTGTTGCCTGTCTGGATCGTCACGTCGGCGATGGAGGGGTTGCCCACGATGATTTCAGCGGCCGGTCGCGGCAAGCGCAAGATCTGCGATTGATCGAATTTGACGATGAGATCTTCGGCGTGCGCCGTCGCCAGCGATGACAGCAGGGCGATGGTGCCGATGGCCAGCCGAACGGCGAAAGGAGAGTGGACAGACATCGGTGTGGTCCTGCCTGGAGCGAACGATGGGGCCGCGATCAGGCGGCGTTGAAGCACAACATTGGTGCCACTGTGGTCCGCAAAGATGAAAAAAGTGCGAACCCGTGCGCCGTTTCGGATGCGCCTTGGGGAGCATGCGCCGGCGATGAGCCGCGGCGGGTCTCGCTGCAGCTCGATCGACACAGTTAAGGTATGCAGTGCTCTGCGGCGCCGGTACCGATACCGATCGATCGTGTAAATGCTGCGATTTTTGCCGTGCTGCACTCGTTAATTTCTGGCGACTTCGATCGATTTGGAATGAAATGCGACCAGCTGCTTCAATGGCGGATTGGTATATTCTTCTTTTATGTCAATCGCGTTTTCACCGCGTCTCATAACACTCTGCCGCCAGTGTGCCGTTTCAGCCGGGTCTGCCGCCAAATTAACTCAACTTTAAACCGGCACCGGTAGGGTCCATTGCAGTTCAGCCACACGGGGCGGGTGCCCTCGGTCGAACTGCTCCGCGCGAAAGCGCATTCAGTCAAGAGTTGGGAGACTCCACATGCAGACCCTTATCGCACGCTTCGTCAAGGATGAGTCCGGCGCCACCGCCATCGAGTACGGCCTGATCGCTTCGCTCATCTCGGTCGCCATCATCACCGCCGCTTCGAACCTCGGCAAGAACGTCTCGAGCACGTTCTCGACCGTCGCTGGCAACATGACCGGCACGAAGTAATGGCATGAGGCGCTGCTCCGCAAGGGTCGGCGCCGCTGTCATTGCAGACTGAATACCCGAGCGGGTCGGAAGCATCGAGCTTTCGGCCCGTTCGTGTTTCTGCATCGCCGCAGGACCCGATCGATCCTGCAATGGGTGCGCTTTAAGGCTGCGTTAACTGGCGTTTCATAAACTGGATATGCCGTCGGCTCGATCATGCGGCGTCTGCCCGCTCGATCATGATCGCCAGTCCCCAACCCGCACGAGGCCCGCGCGTGTATCAGATTGCCATCCTGACCCTGTTCCCCACGGCCGTGATTTTTGCCGCCGCCATGGATCTTTTCAGCATGACGATCCCCAACCGGATCTCGCTGGCCATGGTGGCGGGATTCTTCTGCCTTGCTCCGTTCTCCGGCTTGAGCCTGGAAGACGTCGGCATGCATGTGCTTGCTGGCCTCATGATGCTGGCCATCATGGTCACACTCTTCGCCTTCAATTACATCGGTGGTGGCGATGCCAAGCTGGCGTCCGCCGTGGCCTTGTGGCTCGGCTTCGGCGATCTGCTGGACTATGCCTTCTGCGCGTCGCTGCTCGGTGGCGCCTTGTCGATCGGGTTCTTGGCGTTCCGCCAGGTTCCGCTGCCCTACGCGTGGGCGCGCGCTCCGTGGATCGAGCGGTTGCATGCGCCGAGAGCCGGTATTCCCTATGGCATTGCGCTCTCGGTTGCGGCGCTCATCGTCTATCACCAGTCATTCTGGATGCGCGGGCTCGCCAGCTGACGGCTGCGAACCATGGCTATCCCTTTGTCTCCCGCTGTCAAAAAACTCGGCCTGTAGGGCGGATTAGCGAAGCGTAATCCGCCGTCACACGCGAGACCGTTGCCACCTGCCGTCGCAAGACCTTTGCTTGCGATGGCGGATTACGCCGCAAAGGCGCGGCTAATCCGCCCTGCGGATCGCGTTTTTTTGCACGAACCGGAAGTGCAGGGATAGGCATGGCTGCGACCTGTTCGGATTTTCAGCGACAAAGGCGGCCATCCCAATGGTCGCCTTTGTTGCATTCGTGAGCACAAAGAATAGGCGTGCCGAACCGTGCCAATTTCTGCCGTCGATTAACCGGACGTTGAGACTTGTACCGCACTGTGTCCCCAGGGAGCTTCAGCTCTAACGAACCCAAGGGATTTCAAGCGCCATGCGGCAAGGGCAAATCATTGCGCTCGGAGTAGCGGCTGTTTTCGGTGTCGGTGCTGCCATCGGCCTCTACAGCAACATGGCTGCCAAACCCAAGGTCGTCGTCGAGGAAAAGCAGGTCAACACCACCAAGGTGCTGGTCGCCAAGAACGAAGTCGGTCTCGGCCAGATCGTCAATCGCGAGAATTTCCGCTGGCAGGAATGGCCTGCAGGCGCGGTCTCCGGCGGTTACATCCAGGATCGCGGCGGCAAGGACCCCGTGCAGGCCCTGATCGGCTCGGTAGCCCGCGCGCCGCTTCTCAAGGATGAACCGATCACCACCAACAAGCTCGTCAAGCCCGGTGACGGCGGCGTTCTCGCCGCCATTCTGCCGGCCGGTATGCGCGCCATCTCGACCCGCATCAAGGAAGAAACCGCCGTCGGCAAGCTGATCCTGCCCAACGATCATGTCGACGTCATTCTCATCCAGCGCCGTCGTGCGGCGCGGGGCGGCGGTGAAGAATTCGTCTCCGATACGCTGTTCCGCAACGTGCGTGTGCTCGCCATCGGCCAGTTGATCGAAGCCAAAGAAGGCAAGAAGGGCGCCGATGGCTCAACCGCGACGCTCGAGTTGACCCCGCGCCAGACCGAGTTGCTCGCGCTCGCAAACTCGATGGGCGAGATCTCTCTCGCCCTTCGCTCCGTGGCCGACATGTCGGCGGCCAACACGCCGAGTGCCGGCAACGGTCTCAATGCTCAGCGTGGCAATTCCATTCGTATCCTGCGTTACGGCGTAAAGTCGCGTGCTTATGGCGTGAACTGAAACAACTCTCCCGAGAGTTCCGAACGCAGTCCGAGGGGATTGGATTATGCACTTTGATTTTCGCAGAGTGATGGGCGCCGCCGCGCTCGCACTCGTCATGGGCCTTGTCATGCCTGCCAGCGCCCAGATGGCGCGCTCGACAGAGCCGACGCCCGATGGATCGGTGATGCAGATCCCGGCCCGCTCTACGTTCCCAATCTCCAAGAAGATCACGCTCGGCGTCGGCCGCTCGATGATGCTCCAGTTCCCCATGGAATTGCGCGACGTGATGGTCGCCGACCCGACCAAGGTCGACGCGGTCGTGCAGACCTCGGACCGCGTCTTTCTGGTCGCCCGCGGTGCCGGCTCGACCAACGCGTTCTTCTTCGACGCGCAGGGCAACCAGATCATGTCGCTGGAAATCTCCATCGGCTCTGATTTGAGCTCGCTGGACAGCCTCTTGAAGCGCCTGCTGCCGAACTCCAACATCCGGACGGACCTCGCCGGCACGGCCATCGTGCTGATGGGCAGCGTGCGCACGCCGGCGGATGCGGCCCGCGCCGCCGACATCGCGACGCAGTTCGCCTTTGCCAATAAGAACCTGACTGGCTCGGGATACAGCTTCCAGTCGCAGACGGTCGGTGGCGTCACCACGTCGACCGGCAATTTCAACTACAACAACGGCAAGGACGGTCAGTCGGAGAAGAAGATCATCAACCTGCTCGCCATCGAAGGCGAGGAACAGGTGATGCTCAAGGTCACCGTCGCCGAAGTTCAGCGTTCCGTGCTCAAGCAGTTCGGCGTCAACTTCGCGTCGAATTTCTCGGTCGGGCCGTTCAACTTCTCGCCCATGTCGCGCAATTCCTTCCCCGTCACGCAGTCGACGCTCGGGCAGTTCCCGCAGGCTGGCTTGCCGACGCAGTCCGCCATCAACGATGCCATAAAGAACGGCACGCCGATCCCCAGCTGCGGCGTCGTGCTGCCGGCGGTGTCCGGAAACAACGGCTACGTCAACAATTCCGGCCTTTCGGGCGGCTTCGGTGCCGGCGGCGCCTGCATGAGCTACGTGATGCAGGCCATGGAACGCCAGGGCTTGGTCCGCACCCTCGCCGAGCCCACGCTGGTGGCTGTTTCGGGTGAGTCTGCCAAGTTCCTCGCGGGTGGTGAATACCCGGTGCCGGTCTCGGCCGACAACGGCACGCTCGGAATCACGTTCAAGGAATATGGTGTCGGCGTCGCGTTCACGCCCACGGTGCTGTCGGAAGGCCGGATCAGCTTGAAGATCGATACGCAGGTCTCCGAATTGACCAACGACGGCGCGCTGGTGCTGTCAGGCGCCCAGATCCCGTCGCTGAAAAAGCGCTCCGCACTGTCAACGATTGAACTGCCTTCCGGCGGCTCCATCGCGATGGCGGGCCTCATTTCGGACAGCGTTCGCCAGAACGTCGACGGGATGCCGGGACTGAAGGAACTGCCGATCCTGGGCACGTTGTTCCGCTCCAATGACTATCAGCGCGGAGAAACCGAACTCGTCATCATCGTGACACCGATCATGGTGCGGCCGACGGCTGCCTCCAATCTCGCCCGTCCCGACGATGGAGTTCGCAGCGGTGCGAGCGGCAGAGACCGCTGCCCATGGCGGACCGTCATGATGGCTTGCTCTCGGACATCCGAGCGGCGACCATTCGCACTGACCAAACTCGACCGGACATCCTTCTGAGCAACGACACTTCCTCCACACCGCCAAGCGCCGCCGAACAGACCACGGACGCCCGCATCG
>JANYHP010000460.1 GCA_025359005.1 Hyphomicrobiaceae bacterium
GCTAGTGTTCCTTATGGCGCTGACATTTGCTCACCGACATGCCGCGAAGGGAAGCAAATGTCAGCGCCGGAACACTAGCCGGGGTTCGATCGGTGGGCGACTGGGCGCGCAGTTGAGTTGGAAGTGATCCACACCGAGCACGCGTCGCGCACGTAACGCTCCTTATAAATTGAGGACTACTAAATTGAGGACTACGCACATCATGCAGAGGTATTTGCCGTCCGCCTTCATTGTCACGATGCTTGCGTCGGGGACATTCGTCGCGGCGTTGGCCGATGACGACGCACGGCCGCTATCGAGCCAATCGGCGTCCGCCCGCCTTGCTGCTCGCGACCAGCCGTCGCCGCTCAAAATTGTAGCGCAGCCCGCGCCACAGCATGTGTATTTGATCCGCACGACGTTACTCACACTCGGTGCGGCCAATCGGACAGGCAACTACACCGTGCTCCGCGACCATGCGGCGCCCGGTTTTCGCGACAGGAATACGGCCGCGGATCTGGCTCAAGCCTTCCAGACCGTGCGCAAGTCGCTTGATCTCGGTGCAGCGGCGCTCCGCCAGCCGGTGTTGTCGCGTGCGCCGGTGATCAACAAGGAGCAGCAGTTGCAGCTGACCGGGCAGGTGCCATCAGAGCCGACCACGATCGCATTCGATATGGTCTTCGAGCCGGTTGGCGGTCATTGGCGCTTGTCGGCCCTGGCTGTCGGGGCCGCACCGGCCAAGCGATAGCCGGCGCCATTTTTCTATAGCGACATCGAGCAAATTCTGCATCTGCCGATCGCCATGCGGTCGGCAAAATGCATTAAAGAACCGGGTGTTTCCGCCTGTCCGGTCACAATCCTGCGCGGGCCACTTTGCCGCGCCAGGTCGGCTCAAGGTCGCCTGGCTTGAGAGTGCCGCGGTGACGTTGGTTCGTATCTGCGGCCGGCTGGGCTCCTGGTCCGCGCGGGTTCTGCGCCGCCGCGTCAGCCGCCCGTGTGTTGCGCTCCGAGATCAGGTCGTACGCCATCTTGGCGCCGAATTCTGCCTTTTTCAGAAACACCGCCCAGGCTTCTCGACCCTTGATGCAGGCATCCGCGTTGCGGTCGCAAAACGTCAGCGTCCAGGCCGCGGCCGTGCGCGCGCCACTTGCGACTTTGGCCTGGCTCGCCTCGTCCGTCGGCAGCACAAGGACGCCGAGACCCAGCAGCAGTGTTGTTCGAATGAAGAACATGGCACGCGACCCGTGAGAGTAATTTCAACGCCTCTCGATCTACCAGTTATCCATTTGCGCCAGCCCAAGACGCGTAAGGCAATTCGAAACGTATTTAGTTCAATTTGTATGGAGTTTCATGTTTGAAATTGCCAGGGTGCACCCGGTTCATGGTCGATGGCGCGTGCGTTGTCGGGCTTTCGGTTCGTGGTGACGCCTCGTTAACGTCTCGTTTACCGTGGCGTCGAATACTGACCGAATGAGAATGCGCCAACACCCGCGGAGAAGGTGCGGCGCACGACAGGAGTGGAGTGCGTCATGACCCCTGCCCTACAGCGCATGCTTTTTTCTGCGTTCGCCCTGTTGCTGGCGGGCGTCGGGGTCAATTTGCTTGTGTTGCAGCCGAGCCCGGCAACGGTGCGTGGTGCGGCCGACCCACTTCAGGCGCGCGCAGAGGCGGAGCGCAGCCGGCGGCTCGCGCTCGATCCGCAGTCAACGGCTGTTGCTGCTAGTGCTGTGCCCATCGAAGATGCGCCCCACTCCGACGAGGGTCGTCGTCCGGTCCCGAACGGCCCACCGCGTGCGACGTCCGGCGGCCCTCACCCGATTGCCATCATGCCGCCGCTCGAACAGGGCCCGAAGCGGTACACGCGCTTCAAGCCTGATGCCGCCCAGGCCGACATGCAGGGCGATACTCTGCCCGATGCTCCCGATGCGGAGGGCGATCCCAACACCATCAGGGCAGTTCAACGCGAATTGACTGGTCGCGGCTATGGTCCGCTTGTCGCCGACGGCGTGCCGGGTCTGATCACGCGTGCAGCAATCATGGCTTTTGAGTACGACAGTCGCATTCCAATGAACGGCGAGGCCACCGAGAAAATTCTCGCGCGCTTGTTGCTGGGCGGCAGCGGGTCGGCTGGCCAGACGGTGGACCCGGCCGCTGGTCGCGTGCGCTCGGCGCAGGCAGAAATCGTCATGCGCACAGTGCAGCAGTCGCTGGCGGCCATCGGTTACCAAGTTGGCCGCATCGACGGTCGCGCGGGCGACGACACCGAGCGCGCGATCCGCGAGTTCGAACTCGACGAGGGGTTGGCCCAGACCGGGCGCGTCTCCGCCGAAGTATTCAGCCGGCTCGGGCGAGCTGTCGCCAGCGCGCGGCCACAGCCGGTGCGATGAGCGTGCGTCAACTGTTGCAAGTTGGGCGTTAATCGTGTCCGAACAGCCGCGACGAGGTGGCGGTATCTTTTATCACAAAACTCGGCTACGTCGTTGACCTCACTGAGACTTGATGGCGTTCGGCCCCGCAGAGGGGCTTAAAACTGGGTACGCTGGACAGGTCGATCGTCCCACAGGCCACAGGTTCAGCCTGTACGGCCCCGTACCGAAGTTTGCTAAATCCATGACCTTCCCGTCGACCAATCCGGCGCTCGACCGAGCGCTGGCAGCCCGTGACTATGCAACACCGACGGCTGTCCAGCTTGCTGTCCTCGAAGCCAACGCGGCCTGTCGAGATCTGCTCGTATCGGCCCAGACTGGGTCGGGCAAAACCGTCGCCTTCGGCCTCGCCATGGCGTTGACGCTGCTTGGCACGGCAGAGCGTTTTGAGCGCGCCGCAGCCCCGCTCGCGCTGATCATCGCGCCGACGCGCGAACTGGCCATGCAGGTGCATCGCGAGTTGGTCTGGCTGTATGCTGAAACGGGCGCCAAGATTGTCACCTGCGTCGGTGGTATGGATGCCCGCGCCGAGGCCCGCAACCTCGGGTTCGGCGCGCATATCGTCGTCGGCACGCCCGGTCGCCTGCGCGACCACATCGAGCGTCGAAGGCTGGATCTCGGCATGCTCAAGGCCATCGTGCTGGACGAGGCTGACGAGATGCTCGATCTGGGCTTCCGGGAGGACCTCGAGTTCATTCTCGACAAAACGCCGGCTGAGCGCCAGACGCTGCTATTTTCAGCGACAATGCCGCGCGACATCGAAGTGCTGGCCAAACGCTATCAGCGCGACGCCGTGCGCATCGAGACCATCGGTCGCAACGAACAGCATGCCGATATCGAATACCGCGCCGTCAAAGTCGCGGCGAACGATACAGAAAATGCCGTTGTCAACGTGCTGCGGTTCTACGAACCCCGTGCGGCCTTGGTGTTCTGCTCGACGCGCGAGGCGGTCAAACGCCTGCACGCGCGCCTGGTCGAGCGCGGCTTTGCGGCCGTGGCGCTGTCGGGTGAGTTGACACAGCACGAACGCACGCAGGCGCTCGTCGCGGTGCGGGACGGCCGGGCCCGCGTGCTGGTGGCGACCGATGTGGCAGCCCGTGGTCTCGATTTGCCAGACCTGGCGCTAGTCATTCACGCCGAACTTCCGCACGACAAGGAAACGCTGCTGCATCGCTCCGGCCGCACTGGCCGCGCCGGTCGCAAAGGCATGTGCCTGCTGGTCGTGCCGCTTCACCGTCAGCGCAAGGCCGAGCAGCTGCTTGGTGCGGCGCGTCTGCAGGTGACATGGGGCTCCGCCCCGACGGCCGAAGAAATACGTGCTCGCGATCAGGAGCGGTTTTTAGCCGATCCGGTGTTTGCGGAGGCCGCAAGCGACGCCGAATTGGGGCTCGCAAAAATTCTCCAAGCCGGCCAGAGCGCCGACAACATCGCGCTGGCGCTGGTGCGGTTGCATCGAGCGCGCTTGCCCGAGCCTGAGGATCTCGCCGAGGTCGTCCGTGCGCCACGCCGCGACGATCGCGCGCGCGACACCCGCGGTGGTGAGCGACCCCAGACGTCCGCACCGCGCGCGTGGGCCAAACCAGACCGCCCGGGTGGGAGTGCGCCGCGTGCGCCCCGGCAACCGCGTGACGACGGCCGCGAGATGGTCTGGTTCCGCCTCAATCTCGGCCGTGAGCGGAACGCAGACCCGAAATGGATACTGCCGCTGATCTGCAAGGCAGGCGGGATCTCGAAGGCGGAGATCGGCGCCATCAAGATCTTCGATCGCGATACCCGGTTCCAGATCGCGGCCGATCATGCCGATGCGTTTGCCGAGACCGTTCGCACGAGCAAGCACAAAGAAGGGCATATCGCTCGCGTCGGGGCACACACGACCGCTGATGATGCGAGTGTCATGGCCGCGATCAAGACTTTGGCGCCGGCCCCTGTCAAGGAGGCGGCGCCCCACCGCGAGCACGCTCGTCCCAAGGCGCCATGGCGCGACCGCGCCGCGCCGGCGGCTGCCGACAGAAAGCCCAAACGCCACGAGCACGCACCGGCGCGTGATCGCCGCGATGTCAAAGAAGCCGCCGCCAAAGGATCGAACGCCAAAAGTCCCAGCGGCCAATATCCGCCCAAGCGCAAGCATCGGCCCGCAGCGGCAAATTGAACCAACATCAGGTATCGGCCACGTCGATTCCGGCCCTCAAATTTCCACAACGAAGCGTGGATCGAAGCTGCGGTTTTCGTGCCCGTAGCCTTTTGGGTTGCAGACGATGCGCGTGGCGCCGATGCGATAGTCGAAGCTCGTGTGCGTGTGGCCGTGCACCCAGAGCGCGGGTGCGCCAGCCAGGATCAGCGGCTCGAGATCGGACGAGAACGCCGCGGTGACGGGATCGCGGGCATAGTGCTCGGCGATGCTGCGGCGGCTGGGCGTGTGGTGCGTGACGACGACGGTTGCGCCGTCGTTCGGCTTGGCCAGTGCGGCGGTGAGATAGGCCGCCGAGCGCGCATGCAGCGCCAGCGTATCTTTGGGACGCAACAATGCGGCGTCGTCTGCGGTGTGGCGGATCGCTGTGTAGTCCATCATCGAGTTGGCCGCGGCGATCATGCAGAGTTGCTGTTGGTTGGCGCCGAACAGGTTGAAATCGGTCCACAGCGTTGCGCCGAGGAATCTTATGCCGCCAAGTGTGGCTGAACTGTCGTCGAGCCAGGTAATGCCGTGCGAGGCCGCATACGAGGGCGCCGCCGCGCGCTCGTCGATCAAGCCGTGATTGTAGAATTCGTGATTGCCGGCGAGATAGACGATCGGCGTCGGCGCCGGAATGTACCGACGGAGGAATTCCATGCCATTGCCCGGTCCCTCGCAGACGTCGCCAGCAACCACGACGACGTCAACGCCGGGCACCAATTCCGGCGTGTAGCCCGGCCGCACATCGACATGAAAATCAGACAGCACCTGGATGCGCATCGCGTCTCCCTTCACTCGCGCCGGCCCTACGCCGATGTGCTACGCGCAGAAACGACTAGGCCGCCGCATCGCTCACGCGAGGCGACGGCCTTGAATGAACGCCTACGTTTGCTCAGGCCTTTTTCGGTGGCATGGGAACGTGCGTCATGGGCTCGGCAAAATAACGATAGCTGTCTGTGCCCTGGCGTGCCAGATGGCCCATGCCGGGCCAAGGGAAGTGGTAGGCGATGAACGGAATGCGGTCCTTGGACAGCATGTCGAAAACTTTCAGCCGTGTCTGCACGGCTTGCTTGGCATCGGTGTCGTAGGCGAATTCGGTCTTCGGCCGCTCTGTCAGCAGGATCTGATGGTGCGTGGTGTCGCCGATGAAGGCGACGGTCGAAGCCTCACTCTTGATCATGTAGATCGTGTGCCCGACCGTATGGCCGGGCGCCGCCATGGCTTGCACACCGGGAATGACATCCTTGCCATCCTCCACCCAAGCGATGCGGCCCTTATAGGGCAACAGGTTGGTACGCGCGTGCACGATGAACGCCTTAAGGTCGCCGCCGATTTTGCTCTCATCGGTCCAGAAGTCCCAATCGGCCTTCGATATATGAATCGTGGCGTTGGGGAACAGGCGCTTGCCAGCGGCATTGACGAGACCGCCGATGTGATCGATGTGGGCGTGGGTGCAAATGACGTCGTCGATGCGGGCGGGATCGATGCCGGCCTGCAGCAGCGAGCGCTGCAGGCGGCCCGTCGTTGGCCCGAACGCCTTCGAGATGCCCATGCCGCTGTCGAACAGCACGAGGCGCGACCCGGTATTGAGCACCAGGGCGTTTTGCTCCAGAACGGCGTTGTCGGTCGACAGGAAATTGTCGGTCAGCGACTTGGCGATCTCGTCCTTACTGACGCCTTTGAAGCTCGCGGCGGGATCGCCGAGCGGCAGCGGACCGTCCGAGACGATCGTTGCCTGGAACTTGCCGACGGGGAAGCGATAGAAGTAGGGCGCCTGGGTCGCCGCGAAGGGCATTTTTGCTGCCGCGCCGGTGGTGAGCCCGAGGCTCGCGCCGAGACCGAGCGCCGCACCTCCGAGTAACGTGGTGCGACGGGTTGGATCGATCACCATTTCGTCTTTGGACATGCCGTGGGCTCCATCCGAGGGGGCAAAATGTTTTCTGGTTGCGGCCTTGGGCCGCGCACTGCAGCCTTCGAGACTAGGGCGCAACCGTTGCTGCGTCAAAGCGTCAGCACTGCGCACCGCGGTGAGCGCTATTGCACAAAAGGCGTAGCGCGGAGGCTTACGCACTAAGGTGGCGTGCCGGTTTTAGGCAATGTGCAGCGCAGCAATTCCGTGTGCGGTCAGGCCTTCGCCTCGAGCACCATCTGCGTCTGCATCACAAGCGCCAGAAGTTTGCCGTCCTCTGTGGTGATGCGCGTCTGCCAGACCTGTGTCCGGCACCCTCGATGCACGGGTGTGGTTTCGGCGACCACGACCGAACCTTCCGGGGCGCCGGCGAGGAAGTTGGTCTTGCTTTCGATCGTGGTCGTGGTGGCGCCCCGCGGCAGATTGAGAAACGTCGCTGCCGCACCCACCGTATCGGCGAGCGCCATCAATGCGCCGCCGTGTACACTGTGGCCGAGCGTGCAGAGGTCGGCTGTCACGGTCATGCGCGCAGCGACCTTGTCAGCACTGGCGCTAACGTAGCTTACGCCCATGTGCCGAGCGAACGGCAACGCGTGGGCATTCAATGTGTCGAGGGCGTCCATGGCGTGAACTCCGTCAGTGGTGGCGCGCCCTCATGAGCGCATGCAACCCTGTTGGCCGTCAATGGTGTGCCGCAGTCATTCCCCGCGCTGCTTCTCGACGACGCGCGACGGGCTGCGCCGATCATATTTGGCAATGACATCGCGCGCACGCCCGGCGACGCTGTCGGCAATCGCCGCGTTGCCTTCGGCTGTGGGATGAAACGAGCCCGAGTACGTGCTGGCGAGCAAAAGCTGCACCCACTCAAGGCCCTGGTTGCGCAATGCGCTTTGCAGCAGTGATTGAGGGACATGGAAATGGCCGGTCATGAACGCGTCATTCGGCGTGCGGAACCACCGCTGGCGCGCAGCATAGGCGCGCCATTCGGATGGATTGTAGGGAAACCATTTGCCATCGACCAGGCGCGGCAAACGCAGATCGTCCGCTGTGTTGAGCGCATCCTGCGACCAGCCCGCGCACAGGCCGCGGCCGCGGAAGTCGGCACGATGGGCATCGGCGAAACTCCAGCCATACGTGCGGGCGCTCGTGCGCATTATCGTCTGTAGTCGCTCGGCCGCTGCCGTCGCCTCCGCTGATTTCGTTTTGCTGAGCGCGAAGTCTGAAAGCACTGTCATGCCGGAGGTCCCGTCGGGACAGATCGACTTGCCGTCCTCGAGCAACACCAGCGGTGGATAGGCGGTCAGCACGATGCGATCGCTCTCCGGCCACGGAATATGCAGCAGGTTGTGGAAGGCTCGGTTGAGCGCCTTATAGCGGTCGCCGAGCGCGTCGAGGCCGGTCTGCGCCTCCTTGAGGCTCTGCACCTGGCCGAACCAGCCGCCGAGGCTACGCAGCGATGACTGGTCGGCGAGCACGGCATTGGCCACCAGGCGCGAAAAGCCGATATCGTTGCCACCAACCGAGAGGAACAGCAGGTCGATCTTGCGTGCCTTGTCGGCCGGACATTTCTTTAATACTAGGCCGCCCTTCAGTTCGGGAAGCCGGCCGTTCATATGATAGGCTTCAGGCAGATCCGCGAAAGGCGCATCCTGCAGGCCGCACTGGGCTGCCGACGCGGCCGAAATCTGCGACAATTCCGGCGGATTGGGTACCCACTCATGACCCTTATACCGCAGGAAGGCGCCGAAAATTGTCTCCGCGCCCGAGCAGGCGAACCCGACAAACGTCACCGCCCGGTTTGGTGCTTCGACGCCAAGCTGCAATGCTGCTCGCAACTGGTGGGAATAGAGCGACCGATGGCAGGCCTGGTCGAGCCATTGCGGGTTGCCTTCTATGAAGGCGCGGTCGCCGATCTTGGCCCAGTCGCCGGCGCGCGCCGGATAGCCGATCAGTGGCGGCAGGTCCTTGCCGCGCAGGCCGTAGCTTGCGCTGCGCTCAGCCGACAGGCGGACGGGAACGTCCGGATTGCCCTCGCCGGAGCCGAAACTGTCACCCATGCCGACGATGAACAGATCCTCGACCACCACGTCCGACGCGGCGATCTGCTGGCCGCCGACTTCGACC
>JANYHP010000480.1 GCA_025359005.1 Hyphomicrobiaceae bacterium
GTCTTGTATGCGTCAGATAGTGGCATAAAATAAGGGTTTCTGGAACTAGGTAGGTACCTAGGGCCCACGAAAAACCCTCCGGCCCGTAGGGCGGGATAGCACAGCGTATCCCGCCGCCCCAAGCGCCGGCGTATGCCGTGGCAAAGCCAAAGGGCTCTGCCCTTTGAACCCGCAAAAGGCTGCTGCTTTTGGTCGCGCGATGGATCGGAAAACCGCTGCACACTTTTCCGATCGCGCTCCGGCCCTTTTGAAACCCGTCTGGGGTGGGTGGCGCGGACGATGCCTTACGTCACGTGCGCTGTTGGAACACCGCCGCGCGCTTCCAGATCGGCCCACAGGGCTGCGGGGATCACGGTCGCGACGGCTGCGACATTGCTCGCCACTTCCCCTGGCGTCTTCATACCGGCCAGCACGCTGGCGACGGCTGAGTGTCGGAGTGGGTATTGCAAGGCGGCCGCTTGCAAACTGACGCCGTGATCGGCGCAGATGCGTGCGAGCGCTGCGACGCGCGTCAGAGTTTCGGGATCGGCGACTTTGTAGGCGGATTGCGCGCCCGCCACCGGCCCCGTCGCCAGAATTCCGCTGTCGAAGGGCGCGGCCGCAATGTAGGCAACACCATGCTTGGCGCAGGTATCGAGCAGGCCGCTTTCCAGCGCCGACTGATCGAGCAAGGTCATGCGGCCCGGCACCAACGCCACGTCGATGTCGCCATCCTCGATGAAGCGCATGGCCACATCGACGTCCTTGAGGCCGATGCCGATGGCGCGCACGATGCCCTGGTCGCGCAGGTCCTGCAGCGCGCGCAGCGCCCCGTCCATCGCTGCAGCGATCGCCGCCTCGATGCCATCGTCTCCGTGAAAGTGCCGCGTCACATCATGGATGAGCAGCATCTCGATGCGGTCACGGCCGAGGCGCGCGAGACTGTCTGCGATAATCCGCAGCGTGCCATCGCGCGAGAAATCGAACGCCATCTCGGCATCATGGCCACCGGGAAAATGCAGCGCGCGCTGCGGCTGTCCGCCAGCTCCCAACGGCACGATGCGCTTGCCGACTTTCGACGAAACCACCAGCGGCGGATCAGGCTGCAAGCGCCGTGCCGCGCCAAGCCGTTCCTCGGCGAGCCCGCAGCCATACTGCGGTGCTGTGTCGAAATAGGTGACGCCACCGACCCGCGCCGCGGCGATCGTCGCTTGCGCTGCCTCATCGGGGACGTCTGCGTACTGCCCGCCGATCGCCATGGTGCCAAAGCCCAGCACGGAGACAGAAAGTCCGGTCGCCCCAATGGCGCGCTGCGGCAACGACGCCGTCATTTGAGCACCACCAGCGCGTCCGCCGCCACGCACCCCTTTGGCCCCACGAACACCGGGTTGATGTCCATCTCAGCCAGCCGATCCTTGAGTGCCATCGCCATCGCCGACACATCGACCAGCATGCGCGCCAGCGCTCCGGTGTCCGCGGCGGGCTGGCCGCGATAACCGGCGAACAGTCGGGCGCCTTTCAATTCGGCGATCATGTCGCGCGCATCTTCGAGGCCGAACGGCGCGATGCGATACGTTACGTCGCGGAGGACTTCCGTCAGCACGCCGCCGAGCCCGAGCGCCACCGTCGGCCCGAACGCCGGATCGTTGATAACGCCGATCAGCACTTCCAGCCCGGATGCCATCTCCGACACCAGCACGCCGTCGATTTTCGCATCCGGCTTGGCGCGACGCGCATTGGTGATCACCTCGATCGCGGCGGCTTCGACGCCGATCACGTCGCGTACGCCGAGCTTGACGCCACCCACGTCCGACTTGTGCGCAATGTCGCGCGACAGCACCTTGACCGCAAACGGCGGTGACAAGCGTGCGAGCTTGCCGATGTAACTCTCGCCCGCGCCGACCGTTGCTTCGCGCGTCACGGCGATGCCGTGGGCCGCGAGCACCGCCTTGCTTTCGGCCTCGCTCAGCGTCACCGCCCCGGGGGGAAGCTCATAGGCCTTTCGCGCGGCGACCACGGGCGCCTTGCGCGATCCGAGCCGCGCGCGATCGGCCTCGAAACGCGCGAGGATAGCTGCCGCCTGCGCGAGCCGCACTGGCGTCGGGATCACTGGCACCTCAGCCGCTTCGAGAATACGGTACGCCGCCTCCGACTTCGAGCGCCGGCCCGACCACGCCACATGCACGGGCTTGTCGGTTTTTGCCGCCGCCGCCGCAATCGCTTCCGCCGCCCGTTCGGCTGGCAGTCCGGGGATGGATGCAAGCATGATCGTCAACTGGTCGATGCCGTCGTCTTCCAGCACGATGTCGAGCGTCTTGGTCAGCAGGCTCATGTCGTTGAACACGCCGGCCGTCACATCCGCCGGATTTTCGCTGGAGCCGAACGCTGGGATAATCTTTTTCAGCGCAGCAACCGTCTTGGGCGAGAACGGCGGCAACTCCAGTCCCTCGCGCACGCAGCGGTCGGCGAACACGATGCCCGATCCGCCCGAGATCGACAGCGCGCCGATACGACGGCCCTTGGCGCGACGACCTTGGGCAACGAGCTTGGCGATATCGACGATGGGCTCCACGTCGTCCACCTCGATCAGCCCCGACTGGCGGAACGCTGCGCGGAACAGATCCGCACGGCCGGTCATGTTGGCGGTGTGCGAGGCTGCGGCCTTTGCACCGGCTTCGGTGTTGGCGCTCTTCCAGATGAGCACGGGCTTGCCCGTGGCCAACGCCTTGCGGCCCACATCGAGCAGACGCCGCGCATCGGGTGTGCCTTCCATGACGGCAAACGCGATCTTGGTGCCGGGATCGTCGAGAAACGCCTCGAGAATTTCCGGCGACGTCATGTCCGTTTCGTTGCCGCTCGAGATGCAGGTGCGGAACCCCACGCCCTGCAACTCGGCCAGATTGACGATGGCGTAGCCGAACCCGCCGGATTGGAACACGCAGGACACTTCGCCCTGCTTCAGATCGATCTCTTCGGAAATCGAGCCAAAACAGGCCCACACGCGCGCCGGCACCGCCACCATACCCTGGCAGTTCGGCCCGATGACGCGGACGTCCGATTGCAGCGCTACCAGCTTCAATTCGGCTTCCAGCGCGACGCCTGCCCCGCCCGCCTCGCGAAAGCCGGCCGTCAGCACGATGGCAAAGCGGATGCCGGCGCGGCCGCAGTCGCGAATGGCCTCGGACACGCCGGCCGCCGGCACCGCCACAATGGCCAGATCGACCGGCTTGCCGATGGCGGCCGCGGTTGGAAAGCACGGCTGGCCATGCAGGCTCGGATACTTCGGATTGACAAGGTGGATTGCGCCCTTGAAACCCGCGGCCTTGAGCGCCCGGATCGGCTGGCCGGATATGCGCACCAGATCCTGGCTGGCGCCGATGATCGCGATCGATCGCGGCGAAAAAAGCTGATCGAACGGTGCAGCAGCAGTCATCGGCAGGGAGCTCCTCGGGGCGTGTTCGCGCCACTATCGACGAGGCACGGAACGCACACAAGCACCACGGGCCGCCACGGTGCCCTGCACGCACCGCCAACTGTCACACCTCAGCGCGCGGCACAAATGATGCCGCCAGTTCGCGACGCTTGAGTTTGCCATTAAGCGTGCGCGGCAGGGCGTCGACGAACACGATTTCCCGCGGCATCTTGTAGGGCGCGAGATGCTGGCGGGCAAAGGCGAGAATGCCATCGGCGTCTGGAGCGGCACCGGCTGCGGCCACCACGAATGCACCGATCACGGACACATCGGCGCGCACGAGAACTTCCGCACAGGCAACTTCGGCAACCCCTGGCGCGCGCGCGATCACCGCTTCAACTTCCTGCGGCGCGACGCGATAGCCCAACGCCTTCATGATGTCGTTGGCGCGGCCGCGATGCGCAATGTAGCCGTCCGCATCCATCACGCCGAGATCGCCGCCAATGAACCATGCGCCGCGCACCACCTCCGCGTCTTCGTCAGGCCGCTGCCAATAGCGCAGCATGAGCCCCGGATCGGACCGGTGCACCGCGATCAGGCCCTCCTGCCCCGGCGGCAACGGCGTGGTGCCATCCCCGGTGGGCAGAATGGCGAGCAAGCGGCCCGGTTGCGCGCGTCCGATGAAGCCCGCCTTGCGCGGGCGCGTCGGCGACGACGAGATGTAGGTCGACATCTCGCTCATGCCGAACGCCTCGTAGAGATGCGTGCCGGTCGCCGCGAACCAGTCGTCGAACAGCGTCGGCGGCGGCGGTTCGCCGGCAATCAGCCCGTGCCGGAGACGGCCGAGGTCGGCGCCTGTGGGCGCGGCATATTTGAGGATCTGCCGGTAGAGGCTCGGCACGGCAGCAAACAGCGTGGCGTCGGTTTCGGCGATCAGGCGCGGCCAGTCTTCGGGTCGCTTGTCGCCGGTATAGACGATTGCGGTTGCCCCGCACGCCCACGGGTCGGTCAGCCCGACGCCGAGCGTGTAGGTCCAGTTGAAGGCGCCGGCATGCAGCATGCGATCGTCCGACGTGAGCCCATACCAGCCCTCATACATCGGCCGTCGCCCCCACGCCGCGCGCTGCGCGTGCAGCACGCCTTTCGGCCGCGACGTCGTGCCCGAGGTGTAGATCATGTAGGCAGCATCGTTGGCGGCTGTGTCGGCGTAGATTTGCTGCGGCGCTGGCGTCGCGATCATGGCGGCGACGTCCTCCGGGCCGAGCACGATGACGCCGTCGGGCAACGGCGAGGCCGCCATGCCGTGCGCCAGCGCCACACAGCGCGCACCGCTGTTTTCGACGAAGAACGCGGCTTCGCTGTCGGTGAGTTGGCGCGACGCCGGGATCGGCACCAGCCCCGCGGCGATGGCGCCGAAATAGAGCAACGCGTAGGCGCTCGTGTTGTCGAGCCGGATCAACAGGCGATCGCCTTGCACAAGGCCGCGCGCCGCCAGGCCCGCGGCAATCGCCAGCACGGCGCGCTCAAGATCGGCGAACGTCCACGTCTCGGCCGGCGTTGCAGCAGCCAGCCGGTCGACAACGACGAGCGCCGTCTTGTCCGGCGTCGCGCGCGCAGCCCGGCCGATGGCATAGGCGGCCATATTGAAGCGCGCGGGTGGGAGGGGACCTGAGAATGCCGTCATCGTGTCCGCTCGCCGTTCATTTTGCGTCCAATGCCCACCAGCAATCGAGGTCGAAGCCGGAGTTGGGCGCCGTTTCGGGGCCGCGGATGCGCGTCCAGTGGGCAACCCAAGTCTTCGGTGGGTGGAAAAGCGGGATCACGTAGTCGCCCGAGCGCAGCACCCGATCGAACGCCCGCGCGGCACTCTGGAACGCCGACGCCTCCCGCGCCTCCACCATGGCGGTGATCATGGCATCGACGGCGGCACTTTTCACCCCCGCATAATTGCGTTGTCCGGGCGCATCGGCGGACGCCGACCCCCAGCGGTTCCACTGCTCGTTGCCCGGCGACAGCGACGCACTCCAATGGGCCTGCACCATATCGTAATCGTTGGTCTTGAGCCGTGCCTCGTATTGCGCGCTGTCGACTTCGCGGATCTTGAGCGTGATGCCGATCGTTTCCAACGCACGCACATAGTTGAGCAGCAATCGCGCCTGCCGCTGCGACGTGATCATCACCTCGAAGGCCAAGGGTGTGCCCGTGGCCGTATGGATCAGCCGTTGGCCGCGCAGCGCGTAGCCCGCAGCCCCCAAAAGCTTCAACGCGGCGATCTGGTTGGCGCGGTTGGCGCCGGTCCCCGATGTCAACGGTAGCCGCGCCGTACCATCGGCAATAGCCGGCGCGACGGCACCGGGAAAGGGGGCGAGCAAGCGCTTCTCTTCGTCATCCATGGGCATCCCGACCGAGGACAGCGCCGAGCGTTCGAAGAAACTCTGCGTGCGCCGGTAGAGCCCCGCGTAAAGGGCGGCATTCACCCACTCGGCGTCGAACGCCTGGATCAGCGCCGCCCGCACGCGGCCATCCTGGAACAGCGGCCGGCGCGTATTGAAGACGAACCCGGACATGCCTGCCGGCAGCGCCGTGGCGAACGCGGCCTTGACGACACGGCCGTCGCGCACAGCGGGGAAATCATACCCCGTCGCCCAGCGTGTCGGATCTTCCTCCGCCAGCGCATCGATCTGGCCGGACTTGAAGGCTTCGAACAGGCTGCCGCTGTCACGGAAGTATTCGACGCGGACCTCGTCGAAATTGTAGCGCCCCCGCATGGTTGGCAAATCCCGCGCCCACCACTCGCGATTGCGGCGGAAGCTCAGCGTGCGGCCCGCGTCGACGTGACTGACCACATACGGGCCGGAGCCGATCGGCACCGCCAGCGAGGTCTGTTCGAACGTCTCGGCGTCCACCAAGGCTTTGGGCAGGATCGGCATCAGCCCCATCAACAGCGCCAATTCGCGGTTGCCACCTGCCCCGAATTCGAATCGGACCCGCCGCTCGTCCAGGCGCACCGCGGCCGTCACCTGCGCATAGCTTGTCCGCATGAACGGCCAACCGCGCGTCTTGAGCAAGGTGTGGGAGAAGATCACATCGTCGGCGGTCACCGGCGTGCCATTGGAAAAGCGTGCCTCGGGCCGGATGACGAAGGTTGCTGACGTGCGATCGTCGGGCACGTCGATGCTTTCAGCCAGATGGGCATGCAGCGTGAACGGTTCGTCGCCCCCGCGCGCCATCAGGCTCTCGTAGACGTACTCGCGCACGCCGGATGCAGAATCTCCCCTGTAAATCAGTGGATTGAGGCTGTTGTAGGTGCCGAGCACACCGATCGACACCCGGCCGCCTTTCGGGGCATCGGGGCGCACATAATCGAACCCGACGGGGCCTTCCGCATGGCGCGACACACCATGCATGGCAATCGTCGCTTGCGGAGCGGCCTGCACAGCGGCCCCCGCCAGCAACGCGAGGAGCGCTATTGCCCTTGGCATGATCCCCCGCCCAAACACTCTCCAGGTCTTCTGCATTGGGTAAGGAGGTCCGTATCGGCTTATTGCTCGCGGCAGCCTGCGCACACCAGGCGGCGATTTCAAGGTCGCCGTCCACACCCACCGTTGCGTGGCGACGCGGCCACCATCCAGAAATAAGGGTGGGCAAAAGCGCATCCCGTTAACCTTGGCCACGCGATTGCCGCAATCCGCCACCAAGTGCCACCCCGCAATAGCGCGTCGACAGCGGGGCATGCTGACAGCACGGCATATGCTGGAAGCTCGGCATGAAGGCCGGCCAGAGCGGCTTCATGTGCGGCTCAGGCTGCACGTCGGGACAGCACTGGGCCGGAAAACTTTCGGCGGCACAGCCGCTGACGCGCTCGGGACGAGTGGGGACAGCATAGTCGAGTTCAACGCCGCACGTCCTCATTTCCGGGGATCATGTGGCGCGCGGACGCGGAAATGCACTGGAAATGCACTGGGGTGCCTGGGTCAGAATTCGCGGAGTTGCGGGGCGCCGGATCGGACTGAATTCTGAGGGCTCGCGCCACGTCGGTGGCCGGCAAACAAGAGGTCATTGAAAATGCAGGTCATGAAACTTCATGCTGGTCGCGGTGGCCGCGTCGGCACACTCTCGGCGTTGGCCGTCATCCTGGCTGGCGCCCTTGCCGTGGGCACAGCCGAGGCGCAGCAGCCCAAGGCCGCCGCTCCGGCAGC
>JANYHP010000397.1 GCA_025359005.1 Hyphomicrobiaceae bacterium
CATCGGAGCGGCGGTCCCGTGGCGGTTGTCGATTACGTGCTGCATGTACCGTCTCCTGCCGCCCGAGGCAACGATGCGCCCGTCCGTCTCTTCATGCAGCAATCGGCAGGCAGATCTCGGTTAAAAGATCCTGCGGCGCGGCATCCATCGGTGTGTTCAGATAGATTTCCAGAACTGGCGCGTCGCGCGCCTCGCGGCCCGATTGCGGCAGCCAGGTGCCGAACAGCCGGTCGTAGGCTGGTTGCATAGCCGCATAGGGCCCCTTGTAAACCAGGACGCCATGCGCGCCGCCGCCGGCCGTGAAGCGTTCGAGGCTGTTGGCCGCAAGCGTGGTGCTGTCGACGAACACACAGGCGTAGGAGCGCAGATCGGCGGGCGCAACCGAGGTTGGATCGTCGACATAGCGGCCGAACATGCCGCGCACATGGGTTATGAGGTTTTCGGCCTGCAGCGTCATGAACAAGCGGTCGAATGTGCGACCGATCTCGTTGTAGGGCCCCTTGTGGAGAAGACCGAGCGCAGGCCGTTCGGGCAGAATCCGGATTTCGACGGGGAAGGCCATGGAATTCTCCTCGTGGCTGGCGCGGACCAGCTCTGCGTGCTGTCCGCTGGTGCGGAATGTTGCGGGCGGAAGGCCATATGCAGTCGAGAAGGCGCGACCAAAGGCAGCCGACGTGGTGTACCCGGCGCGTTCGGCAATTTCGGTGAGTTCGAGCGTCGAATTGACGAGGTCGTAGGCAGCCCGCATCAACCGAAGCCGGCGCACGGTTTGCGCCGCCGTCTCCCCCGTCATGGCCCGATAGACACGGTGCCAGTGGAACCGCGACAGACAAGCGACGTCGGCGATGGTATCGAGGTCCAAGTCCTCGTCGAGGTGGGCGTGGATATGGGCGCGAACGCGGCCGATACGCTCATGATAGCGCGCGTGGCTTTCGGGGCGGATCGAGGTCATGCGCTGGCGTTCTCCTGTGCCTTCGGCAGTCATGCCAGATGGGGCCTAGACAAATCTTGCTCAACTCGGCCAAGTGCTCGGGCGGCGAGGCCTTGCTGACGAGGTGGAGCCGTTTACGCTCGCTCATGAGGAGTTGTCATGCCCCGTCCAGGCCTCAAAACCTTGTTGCTGCTAACGGCCCTTGGCGCCGGTGCGGCCACCCTGTCGACGCCGGCTGCAGCCCGTTCGTGCAAAGAATTGCGGGCGCTGTGCTGGACCATGCGCGACGACAAGAGTGACTGCACAAAACCTTATCAACGCTGCCTCGTCACGGGGACATTTATCACCCCCCTCGGCCGCGTTTTCAAAGCGTCGAAATAACCACACGAACGATCCGGAGATTGCCGAGATGCCGACAGCGCCGTCCCACTGGCTCGTTGAAACCAGCTGGCTGCAGAGCCATCTGACGGCACCTGACGTGGTGGTGTTGGATGGCTCGATGCATTTGCCGACGTCGGGCCGCAATGCGCGGGCTGAATACAGCGCCGGGCATATCCCCGGCGCCCTGTTCTTCGATATCGACGAGATTTCGGACAAGTCCAGTCCGTTGCCGCACACGCTGCCCTCGACCGTGCAGTTCGCCAGCCAGATGAAGAAAATGGGTATCGGCGACGGCAGCCGGATCGTCGTCTACGACAGCGAGGGGCTTTATTCTGCGGCGCGCGTATGGTGGATGTTTCGCACCATGGGCCACGACGACGTGGCTGTGCTGAATGGCGGGCTGAAGAAATGGCGCGCGGAGGACCGTCCGCTCGACGACATGCCACCGGTGCCACGAACACCCCGCCATTTCACGCCGCGCTTCCGCACCGACCTCGTGCGCGACTGGACAGATGTGAAGGGCCTGATCGGCGACAAAAACACACAGATCGTCGACGCCCGCGCCGCGCCGCGCTTTGCCGGCAGCGTTGCCGAGCCCCGGGCGGGCCTGCGCGCCGGGCATATCCCGACGTCAAAGAACGTACCGTTCCAAACTTTGCTCAACGCGGATGGAACTCTGAAGCCGGTCGCGGACTTGCGTGCACTCTTCGCCGCAGCAGGCGTCAATGAGAGCCGGCCGGTCGTGGCAAGTTGCGGCTCGGGCGTGACGGCGGGTGTTATCGCCTTCGCGCTGGCGCAGCTCGGCCACCCCGATACTGCCGTCTACGACGGGTCCTGGACCGAATGGGGCGGCCGTACAGATCTACCGATCGAAACCGGCTGATTGAGAGCGCTGCCACGCGCCACATTGACGGCAGCGGGGGCGTGGGCGAAACGGCGGCTCCAAACTGGAGACCGCCATGCCGCCCGAGACCACGCTGCGCCAGCCGTTCCCGACGTCACTGCCGAAAGAGAAGATCAAGATCCTGCTGCTGGAAGGCATTTCGGATACGGCAGTCGCCGTGCTGCGATCGGCCGGCTACACCAGCATCGAACGCCACAGCAAAGCACTCGACGGCCCGGCACTGCGCAAAGCGCTGGACGGCGTACGTCTGCTCGGCATCAGGTCGCGGACCCAGATTACCTCCGATGTGATCGACGGCATCCGCAGCCTGGTGGCCGTGGGTTGCTTTTCGGTCGGCACCAACCAGGTCGATCTCGGTGCCTGCGCGACGATGGGCATCCCGGTGTTCAATGCACCGTTTTCGAATACCCGG
>JANYHP010000498.1 GCA_025359005.1 Hyphomicrobiaceae bacterium
CTGTCGAGCCACGCACCAAGCAGGCGGCCTAACCGATCAATTCCCATGGCACCTGCGTGCATGGCCCGCGGTTCAGTTCAATCCGGCTTCAATGAGGTCGCCGATGGAGCCAGCCGCGTGTCCACAGCCAGCGACCACACAGAAACCTCCAGCTTCCCCTGGACAGGGGGACGCCCGCGATGGCGCGCGTGCAATCGTCCTGGTACTGTGCCCCGAGGTGTTACTGGAGCAACCATCATTTCGGACATTGACGCCCTCAAGGACAAGCTCCGCAAGATCGAGGCCTTGTTTGCCGGTGCCGCGACGCCCGGCGAAAAGGCGTCGGCCGGGGCAGCCGCCGAGCGCATCAAGGCGAAGCTCGGCACATTGGGGGCTCAGGAGACATCGATAGAAGTTAAATACAGTCTGTCCGATCCCTGGTCGCGGCAACTGTTCATCGCCCTCTGCCGACGCTATGGCCTGAAACCCTTTCGCTACCCCCGGATGAGGCGTCAGACAATCATCGTGCGTGGTCCGCGCTCGTTCCTTGAAGGTGTGCTGTGGCCGGAGTTCGTCCAGCTTGATGCAGCGCTCGGCACCTTTCTGGCAGAGATCACCGACAAGGTGATCCGCGAAGAGGTCAACGGCGACGTCACAGATGCCGACGAGATCGCTGAACCTTTCAAACTCGCGTGAGGGCGGGGCTAACATCCAACTGTGCGACCGACATCGTCTACGTCACGCGCCGACCGGACCGGTGGTGGCGGCGATGCGGGCGAGGCGCGCTTCCAGGCGGCTGCGATCGACCGGGAGAACGGCAGTCGCGGTTTCGGCCGGCGGGCGGCGCCACAACGATTTCGAGCGCGCGGGGACGGTGACGACTGGGGGAGATTGCATCACGGCCGGGGTTGGGGCGCGTGTCGTTTGCTCTCCGCCAAGTGCCGCCGCCGCTCGGATCGCAGCGATGCGCGACAGACGCAAAGGCTCTGATTGCGGGACCTTCGCGACGGAACCGTCTGGCGCGACGTTCTCGGGCTGGATCGGCGCCGGGGCAATTCTGTCAGCTGGGGCAACGTCAACTGGTGTCACATCAAGAGACGCAGCCGTCGTCGTGATCCCGTTCGCCGCGACCGTCCGGCGTGCCCGCACGAACGACAGTGCCGGGCGTTCGATCAGTTCCCAGGACAGGAACGCAAGCACCAGCGTCAGCGCCAGCGTGGCGGCCAGCAGTGAGACCAGGTTGATCTGTGGCCAGATCGAGAGCAGCACCTGCGTGACGGGGAACGAGTAGATGTAGGCGCCATACGAATAGTCGTGGTTGGTCGTGTAGACGCGCAGACCGCCGAACGAGCGTGTTGCCAGCCACAGCAGGCCATAGGCGAGGAACACAGCCGACGTGATCTCCGCCAAGTCGCTCCCCCAGGCCAGCACGAACAGCAGGGCGAGCGCCGGCAGCGGTTGCCATGAAATGCGGAGATGCGTGCGCAGCAGGAAGGCCGTGACGCCAGTGCCGAAGAACAGCGCGAAATAGGCGAGAAGGGTGGGGAAGGTTGCATCAGCCGTGAGGCCCGGCCGCATGATCAGCATGATCACACCCCAGGCAGCCAGCAACGCGCCAACGGTCCCCCGCCCGGCCTTCAGGCGCCAGGCGATGAACGCAAGCCCGCCCAGCAGGCCGTAGCATGCCACCTCGTACTTCAGCGTCCAGATCGACTGGTTGACCGCACCGCCCACCGGATTGAGCGCAAACACGCCCGGCAGCATGGCTGAGCCTGTGCTGAGCGACAGCGTCTGCAGCACATAGTTCGGCACGCCCGACGACGTGAAATACCCATTGAGGCCGAAGAACGTCAGCGCTGGGCCAGCCACGAACGCCGTAGCGAGCACGCAAACGATAAGAGCGGGGAAAATGCGCAGTGCGCGCGCCAACACGTAGTCGCTGAGGTTTGCGCGCGTCACCAGACTTTGTGCCACCAGGATGCCCGACAGGATGAAGAAGCCCTGCACGGCATATTGCCCGAGGCTGTAGCCGGTGAGGCCAACCAGCGGTTCGGCGGCATGATGCCCGGTGTGGAGAAACACCGTGTGCGATATCAACACAGCGAGCGCCAGTGCCAGCCGCAAAACGCCGAAACTGTTGGCCTCGGGCGTGAGGATTTCAGACAGACGCGGGCTGTCAGGCCACGGCCAGGCAAAGGTGCGCCATGAGGCCGGCATCTGGACGGCCGGTGCGTCTTCGATCAGCGTTGGCGGTGCCAGCCGCAACGGCTGCGGCGCGAAGCGAGGGAGGCGTTGGCTGCCCATAGGCAAACTCCGGATAAAACTTAAGAACCCAGAAGTGTCCCTGCATGGCTCATGCCACACCAAGCGTGGCTCCTGTCACCGTGCCCGACGGTTATCCCTTGCGCAGCCGTGGCCAGGTTTTCAGGCGCGCCACGGCTTCCGCCACCTCAGGCGTCGCGCCGGCGTAGGAAAAGCGGACGAAGCGACCACCGCGGGCTGGATCAAAATCGAGACCGGGGGTGGCGGCCACACCCGTTTCGGCCAGCATGTGTTTGGTAAATGCGAGGCTGTCATCGGTGTAGGCACTGACGTCGGCATAGAGATAGAAAGCGCCATCGGCCGGCACGAGTTTGTCAAAGCCGATCTGTGGGAACTCCGCCAGCAGCAGGTCGCGGTTCGCCGCATAGACGCGCCGATTGGCGTCGAGTTCGTCGCGGCCGTCGAAGGCCCCCAGCGCCGCGACCTGGGCGATAGTCGGCGGGCAGATGTAGAGGTTTTGTGCCAGCCGCTCGAGCGTGCGGACCAGGGTCTCGGGCACCACCATCCAGCCCACCCGCCAGCCGGTCATGGAGAAATACTTCGAGAAGCTGTTGATGACGATGGCATCGGGCGAATAGCGGAGCGCGGTGTCCTGCGGTACGCCCCAGGTGAGGCCATGATAGATCTCATCGGAGATGAACCACAGCCCGTGCGCGCGGCAGACCTCGACGACCGCAGCCAGCCGCTCGGGCGACAGCATTGTACCTGTCGGGTTGTTGGGGCTTGCCAGCAGCAACCCGCGCAGATTTTCCGTCCGGGCAGCGCGGGTAATCTGGTCGACGGTCGGCATCCAGCGGTTCTCCGCGCTGGTTTCGATGAGATTCGACTTTACACCCAGCGCCGTGAGGATGTGGCGATAGCAGGGATAGCCGGGCGACGGCAGGCCCACCGTCTGCCCCACGTCGAACAGCGCCAGGAATGCCAGCAC
>JANYHP010000401.1 GCA_025359005.1 Hyphomicrobiaceae bacterium
CCCTGGGCTATTCCGTACTAAGGGGGATATTCCCACGCGTTACTCACCCGTCTGCCACTCCCCTTGCGGGGCGTTCGACTTGCATGTGTTAGGCCTGCCGCCAGCGTTCGTTCTGAGCCAGGATCAAACTCTCAAGTTGAATGAAAGTTTATATCCATTGGCTTGCTTGGAGGGAATTCTCTCGCTCTGCATGGTGTTTACACACGCACACGGCGAGGCTCCAAGTCTGTGTTACAGGGTCCTTCACATATCCCGCGATCCAACCTCGTCCCGCAGTCCGCCCGAAAGCAGCTTGCACGACGCGATCGACTCGCGTTCTATGGTGATGGCTGAAAAACACAGAAAGCCTAGTTTGGTTGACCAATCCGCCTTGCTCCCGAGCCACCCTTTCAGGCACCCAAAAACACGCGCAACCGATCCGCCAGGACTCCGCCGCCTGCGTTTCTCTTTCCTCAAAACCACAATGTCAAAGAGCAGATCTCGACCACTCGGCCAGCAACACAGCCCAACACCACGCGACCGACCCTCCTTGCGGAAGACCCGAAGCAGAAACGACAGGCCAGCGAGTTTCCTCGCTAAACCTCTTCGTCGGTCAGGAACGTTGCGGCCCGTGGGGCGCAGCGACACAGTTCGTGTCAGCAACGAGACGGGTTAAACACCATAGCCTTTCGGGTGTCAACGGGCTTTCATAAAAACATCACCCTGTTTGTGTTCCAGCGCGGGAATGTCGCAGTGCAGCATCTGCAGCGCGCCGATTTTCTGGGTGACGCTGACGACCGTCGCCCGTCAGCTGCTTGCCGCAGGCGCTTCGATCTCTGCGGGCTCCGTGAAGCCGCCCTCAGCGACAAGCCGGGCAAAAAGCCCCCCTTTCGCGACGAGTTCGCGGAAGGTGCCGCGCTCGACGATACGGCCCTCGTCCAGGACGAGAATCTGGTCCGCGTCGGCCACGGTCGACAGGCGGTGGGCGATAATGAACGTCGTCCGCCCCTCTCGAAGGGCGTCGAGGGCGCGCTTGATCTTGCCCTCGGTCTCCGCATCTAGCGCGCTGGTTGCCTCATCCAGGATGAGAATGGGCGCGTCTTTGAGAATGGCGCGGGCAATCGCCAGCCGCTGGCGCTCGCCGCCCGAGAGCGACAGCCCGCGCTCGCCGATCAGGAAATTGAAGCCGCCCGGCTTGCGCATGATGAAGTCATAGGCTTCGGCCAAGCGCGCCGCCCGCTCGACTTCCTGGTCGGTCGCATCGGGTTTGCCGATGCGCAGGTTCTCGGCGATCGTGCGATTGAAGAGTCCTGCCTCCTGGAAGACGACGCCGATGGCGTGGCGCACAGAGTTCAACGTCACTGTCGAGATATCGGTGCCGTCGATGAAGATGCGCCCGCCGTCTGGCTCACGGAAGCGCTGCAGCAGCGACAAGGTCGTGGTTTTGCCCGAGCCGGTGGGGCCGACAAGGGCGTACGTTTTACCCTTCGGGACCTCGAAAGACAGGTCGAATACGCCCTGGCTGCCGGGGCCATAGCGATAGTTGACAGCATCGTAGACGACACGCCCGCCGACAGAGACCAACTCCTGGGCGCCCGGCTTCTCTACAACGTCGGCCTGCGCATCGAGCAGTTCGAAATACGAGCGCAACGTGGGTGCCGCCTGGAAGGTGCGCACGACAAAGCCGGACAACTGATCGAGCTTGCCGATGAGCAATGTCGCGAAGCCGACGAACGAAACAATCCCGCCGACGGTAATCTCGCCCCGCCCCGCCAGCACGGCCCCGACAGCAAAGACCGCGACCATCGTAATGGTTGCCGCCGCGCGCGTCAGCACGGTCAACAGGCCCCACCAGGTGAGCACGGGATATTGCGCTGCGAGCAGGTCCTTCATCACCGACCGCATGGCGTCCATCTCGGCGCCGAGGCGGGAATAGCTCTGCACCACAGTGACATTGCCCAGCACATCTCCGACGCGCCCGAAGACATTGGCGTGATACTGCTCGACGGCCGCCTGGCCGTCGCTGGTCTTGCGAACGACCACGACATTCAACGCGAGGTAAACAAGGGCCAGCACGCCAAGAATAGAGGCCATGCGGACGTCCATGCTGAGTGCGGTCGGAATGAGGAACAGGATCGAGACGATCGCCGACAACTGCTCGCGCAGGAACGATAGCCACAGCCAGAACAGCTGATCAGTGCCCGAGAGGATCGCCCTGACGACAGTGCCCGAGCCTTTTTCGGCATGATAGCTGATGGGCATGGTGATCGCGCGCTCAAACGCTAGCCCCATGGCGTTCATGCGATGACGGTGGGCGAGCCGGTCTGAGGCAACGGCCACGATCACGCTGGCGACGATGCCGAACAGTCCCAAGGCCGCCCACATGCCGATGATCGGGAAGGCGCCCTCGGCCTTTGACAGCGCATCGACGACCCAGCCGAACAGCACCTGCTCGTAGACCTGCACGCCCGCGATGGCCATCCCGGCCAGCGTCAAGCCGATGGTCAAGGCTTTCTCCGAGCTGAGGAGGAGGATGGCGCGCTTATAGACGTCGAGAGTGCTGAGTTTTGGGCGGGTCAAGGGTCTGGCTCTGGTCGGTGGGGAGGGGGCAGAAAATTCCGGTCGGGCGTCGGCTGCAAATAACGATCGGCCTACCCCTGACGCATCAAACCACCAGGACGATCTTGCCGACGTGGGCGCTGGTTTCCATGCGTCGATGGGCGTCGTCGGCGCGGGCGAGCGGGAACGTGCTGTCGAGCACCACTTTGATTGTGCCGGCGGCGACGTGAGGCCAGACCCGGGCCTCGATGCCGCGGGCGAAGCCGGCCTTGATCTCGCGTGTGCGGGGCCGCAATGTTGAGCCGGTGAGAGTGACGCGCTTGACCATCAGACGGGCCACGTTGATTTTGGCCTCCGCCCCGCCGAGAGACGCGATCTGCACGATGCGGCCATCCTCGGCGGCCGCGACAATGTTGCGCTCGGTGTAGTCGCCGCCCACCATGTCCAGCGTCACGTCGACGCCTTTGCCACCGGTGACTTCGCGCGCAATGGCCACGAAATCCTCGGTTTTGTAGTCGATCGCCCGGTCGGCGCCGAGATCCAGGCAGGCCTTGCATTTGTCGGCCGAGCCGGCCGTGGCGATCACCTTGGCGCCGAACGCCTTGGCGAGTTGTATGGCCGTTGTGCCGATGCCGGAGGTGCCGCCGTGAACCATGAACCACTCGCCGGCTTTCAGGCCACCACGCTCGAAGACGTTGTTCCAGACTGTGAAAATGGTCTCCGGCAACGCCGCCGCGTGAACCATGTCGACGCCGGCGGGAACCGGCAACGCGACGACCTCTTCGGCGACCGTGAAGGCTGCATAGCCGCCGCCATTGACCAGGGCGCAGACGGCGTCGCCCACCCTCCAGCGCGTCACACCCTCGCCGACGGCCGCGACGTGGCCCGCCACCTCAAGGCCCGGGAGTTTGGAATGGCCGGCGGGCGGTGGGTAGGCGCCGATGCGTTGCTGGATATCGGGTCGATTAACGCCGCACGCCACGTTGCGGATCAGGATCTGGCCGGGCCCCGGACGCGGCGTCTCGACGGTGCCGGCGACGAGCACCTCGGGGCCACCTTTGCCGTGAATTTCGACGGCCGTCATGGTGGCGGGCGGAGAACCGGATGCGGTCATGGCTGATATCCTGGACGTGAACGTGGGCGTCTGGGCGCAGTGATGCCTGAGGCGAGCCGCCAGGACAAGGCACGCCGACACCCCCGGGCCACGAATTCCAACGTGTCCGGAAGCGCACGCTTCGGTTAGATTTTCCTCGCTACGTGTGGCGTTTTGGCTCGCGCTGCATGGCTCACGCCACGGGTTTTTCCGCGCATCCATGCGGTGCGGTCAATCACGACACCGGGCGACCGGGCCCGCAGGCGGCGGGGGTGGATTTATCCCAGCCGGTCGCGCCAACGGGGCCGCCACGCGGACCGACATCTTCGTCGGCGACATAGAACCTGAAGCAATTCTCGCCGGCCCGTTCGACGCGCCAGCAGGCGCCGCTGCGATCCCGGTAGAACGTGCACAGACTGCCGTCGCGGATGCTCCACTGCCCCGACATGGCGCCGCGCCGATCGGTATAGGCGAGCGATCCGTCCGAGTTGTAGGTCTCCTGCCAGGGTGCGCTGTCGGGATAGACGCCTTCGAAGGCACGGCCGTGAAATGTCCCTGCCAATTCGGGATCGGCCATGCGTACGGGATCGGCATGGGCGACAGCGCCCGTCATCGCCAAAGCCGCAATCGATCCCGCCGCGGCGATCCCCCGACGTCTGGCTTTGGCGCGCGC